>NZ_JAAQXA010000013.1:0-128175 GCF_012985775.1 Pseudomonas sp. WS 5011 | reverse complement strand
ACATCGTTGGGTTTTATAACAACGAGCGGCTGCACTCGAAACTGGGATATCTGCCACCCACCGTATACGAACGGGCGATGGCGTCGAAACCACCTATCGAAGTGTCCGGAATTAGTTGACCACTACAAGTTTCATGACCTAAGCTGAAAAGCCCAAGTCATCTAGATTTGGTCCATGCTTGTAACAAGTTGCAGTTAACACTCTCTAAAGTGCGTGGGGCCAATAACTCTTCTGTTTGGCTCCCCTGCACCAATTCAAATGTCTGAGGAAATTGCCCCATGAATAAAACAGTATCTACCGCAACCCTGGCATTGGCACTGAGCGCGGCACTCACAGTTGCCGCCATTCCAATGACGGCCCAAGCTGCCGAAAAAGACAAATGTTTCGGCGTCGCGCTCAAAGGTAAAAATGATTGCAAGGCAGGTGCCGGCACGTCCTGCGCAGGCACCTCTAAGACTGACTATCAGGGCAATGCTTGGTCCTTGGTCCCCAAAGGGACCTGTGAGCAAACCGCATCTCCTACGTCGCCAACCGGCTTTGGCCAACTCCAAGAGTTCAAGGAAAAGAGCGCCTGACCAGTCAGTAAACGGTCACGGAGCCTTCCTATGAGTCAGCCTCTTAGCCATGAACCGTTTGCGGTGGGTGCTGCTTCGCCAGCACTCACCCAGCTGCCAAATCAGGCTGGCATCGGTTTAAAGCCCGAACATTTTCGCGAGATTCTCGCGCAATCACCGGCGCTGGGTTTCTTTGAAGTCCACGCCGAGAACTTCATGGTCGCGGGTGGGCCTTACCACTATTACCTGGAGAGGATTCGCGGACTCTACCCGCTATCAATCCATGGAGTGGGTCTATCCATTGGCGGTCAAGAACCGCTGGATTTAGCCCACCTGGCACGGCTCGCAGTATTGCTGGAACGTTACCAGCCAGAGTCCTTTTCCGAACACCTCGCCTGGTCCAGTCACGGCGGCACGTTTCTGAACGATCTGCTGCCCCTGCCCTATACACAACGCACGCTCACGCATGTGTGTGCGCATATTGACCATGTTCAGGAGCGCCTGGGCAGACGCATGCTGCTGGAAAACCCGGCGACCTACGTACAGTTTCGCGCCTCGACTATGAGCGAAAGCGAGTTTATTAGCGATGTCATACACCGCACAGGCTGTGGCCTGTTGCTGGACGTCAACAATGTGCACGTGGCCTGCACTAACCATGGTGGCAATGCCCGTGAGTACATCCTGGGTTTACCGCTGCAGGCCATTGATGAAATCCACCTGGCAGGATTTGCCGAGGAGAGAGACAGCACTGGCGCACCATTGTTGATCGACAGCCATGGCACCCCCGTAGCACCCAGCGTATGGGAGCTGTATGCCTTTACCCTGGGACTTACTGGCCCCAAGCCGACACTGATCGAGCGCGACAACAATGTCCCTGAGCTTGCGGATCTTCTGGCGGAGGCCCGTCAGGCGGATGCAGTAATGAACAGGCTCTTCCAGAGACAACCAGGCCAGCATGCACTAGGCGGAGTTCCCGCATGACGTCTCAGGATGAATTTGCCGCCGGCTTGTTACAGCAAGTATGCCCGCCGGGCCTGTGCACCTGGAATGGCTCCGATCCAGCGCAACGCTATGCGGTCTATCGCAACAACGTCACGATGTCGCTTATCGAGGCGCTGGCGGACACCTTCCCTGTTACCCAAGCGATGGTCGGCGAGGAGTTCTTCCGCTCCATGGCTCACTTATTTGTACATGCACAGCCGCCCAACTCTCCGCTACTGGTCTTTTATGGCGAGCATTTCCCCGATTTCATCCAGGGCTTTGACCCAGCCGCCGGGCTGCCCTACCTGGCTGATCTTGCACGCCTGGAAATGCACTATGTAAAGGCCTATCACGCAGCCGAAGTCACGCCCTTGGCGCTGTCCGAACTGGCGAGCCTGCTCAGCGATGAAAATGCCCTGCCTGGCGTGCATTTCACCCTACACCCCAGCCTTCACCTTATTCGCTCGCGCTACCCAGTCGTTTCGCTCTGGGCTGCACATCAAGATGCAGCCCCTGCCAGTCGCCTGGGAAGCATTGATCTCAATAGTCACGAGGCGGCGATAGTGATACGCCAAGGACTCGACGTGGAGGTTATCCCTATCGAGCTAGGTGCTGCGCAGTTCATCGACAACCTGCACAACCACTTCAGCTTCGCAGCAGCTGCCAATACTGCCACGGCATTCAACCTAGGCGCTGCACTGGAACTACTGTTGCGCTGCACCGCCATCACCCACTTTACCCTTCAGGAGTAATCCACCATGCATGACGCTCGCCCGGTACAGTTGATCAAAGGATTGATTTCGCTGTTTGAACGAACACCCTATTGGCTGATTGCCTTGCTCGGACGCTTTTCCATTGCGGCGATTTTCTGGAAGTCCGGGCAGACTAAAGTACAAGGTTTTGCCATGGACATCGTGTCAGGCGAGTTTCAATTCGGCTTACCACAGCTTTCTGACTCGGCCGTGTTTCTGTTTCAGGAAGAATATCGGCTACCCCTGATCGCCCCGGAACCTGCCGCGATTTTGGCAGCCTTTGCCGAACATTTTTTCCCAGCGTTGATCCTGCTGGGCCTGGCTACGCGCTTTTCGGCCCTGGCGTTGCTGATCATGACCCTGACCATCCAATTGCTGATCTACCCGGATGCCTACCCGACGCACGGTGTATGGGCCACGGTGTTGTTACTGTTGCTGGCGAAAGGCCCCGGCGCAGTTGCCCTGGATCACTTTATTGCCCGGAAATTCAGCCAATAGCGCACTGACCCGGCTGCAAATCCTGGCTTGCTGGCATCGGTTTTGCCCTCCACGTGGAGTGAACCAGCCAGCCCTTCAAGGAATGGAGGTACGCCAACATGATCAGCAACCGCATCAGGCGATTTGCGCATAGTGCTTCGATTCGAACCCGCCTAGCCTTGGCATTTTCAATGTTACTGGGGCTATCTCTCAGCGTTTCACTCGTTGCCCTGCATCGTTTTGAAACGCTGTCTACCAGCATGCATGAATTCGTCGACCAGCCGGCACGGCTTGCCTTTCTTGCCCAGCGCGCCAACCACCATTCGCAGTACGCAGCCATTCAGCTTCTACGCTTGCTGCAAACGCCCGGCAGGGCGCAGCGAGTGGCACTGTATGCCGAGATGGATGCCGCAATGGCGGCATCTGACGCAGCCATCGGCGGGCTAGCGCGCGCTGCAGAACTGACATATCAGAAAAATGACATTGCCCACATCACTACCCTTCGCCAGGCCTATGGCTCGCTCTTTCAGGAAACCGTTGAACTGATCGAAATCGAAGGGCTGCCCCAAGCACGGGAGCACTTTGAACAGCATACGGACGCCGCTCTAAACGCCCTGCTACGTGAGAGCCTGCGTCTTGCGGAATATCAACGCGAGCGGATGAACCTCGCGGTCGAGAACTTTGAACAATCGGCAAGCCGTACTCGCTGGCTGATTGCTGTTATCACCGCCAGCGCCCTGCTGCTCGGCAGCATACTGGCCTTGCTGATCTCACGGTCCATTATTGCGCCCATCGGTGAAGCGGTAGCTGTGGCTGAAACCATCGCTGATGGGCACTACCATAAGCAGATACCGCGTGGTCGCGGACCGGAGATGCGCGTACTGCTGCGCGCACTGGCTACCATGCGACAAAGCATCATGCTACGCGAAGAGCGGATTAGCAGACTGGCTTATGTCGACACCCTGACCGATCTACCCAACCGCACGCACTTTATGGAACGGCTTGCCATTGCCCGATCACGAGGGCATGGCGCGCTACTGCTATTGGATGTCGACCGTTTCGCCCCGATCAACAACGCCTTAGGCCATGTGGTAGGCGACCGGGTACTGAGTGAAATTGCCAGCCGGTTGAACGCCTGCGTAATCAGCCCACATATGGTGGCGCGACTTGGCAGTGACGAGTTCGCCATTCTTTACGAAGGAGTCGATAGAGCCGCTAGCGCTGGGCACATCCAGATGATTCTGGATGCACTGCACAAACCGATGCTACTCGACGGCCAACGCCTGGATATCGATGTAAGCCTGGGGGTGGTGTTTTATCCGGACGACGGTGATGACCTCACCGCCCTACTAAGGCGCGCCGACCTAGCAATCAAGGCCGCCAAGCGCAGGCACGACCGCTATGCCTTTGGCGCAGAGTTCGAAGACGTGGTGCGGCATGAGCAACTGACAATGCTCGGGGACATGCGCGAAGCGTTAGCACGTAATGAATTCATCATTTACTACCAGCCTAAAATGAACCTCGTCAGTGGACGTGTTGCAGGGGTTGAGGCATTGCTGCGCTGGCATCACCCAACTCGCGGAATGATCGCACCGGATCTGTTTATTCCGTTTGCCGAGCAAACCGGGTTTATCCGCGAGATTACTCCTTGGCTGATTCAGGAGGTCATTACCCAGGCGGCACGCTGGCGGTCCGATAGCATTGAACTGGTCGCCTCTATCAACATCTCGTAGCTCGATCTGCTCAACCCTCTGCTTGTTCGTCACGTGACACAGGCGCTGGAGCGGGCCAGCTTACCAGCCAAGTGGCTCTGCCTAGAGATCACTGAAAGCGCGCTGATGGAAGACCCCGAGCTTGCCAACTCGCACCTCAATACGCTCGCGCAAACAGGCGTGAAACTATCGATTGATGACTACGGTGCCGGCCACGCCTCTCTGGCTTATGTCAAAACACTCCCGGTCAGCGAATTGAAGATTGATCGCGCCTTTGTATCGCAGGTCGATCAGCTACATAAAAATGCCGCCATCGTGCGTTCGACTCTACTGCTCTGTCGTGAACTTGGCTTGTCGGTGGTTGCGGAGGGGGTCGAGACCGCCAGTGAACTGCAATGGCTACAGTCCAACCGATGTGATCAAGCACAAGGCTTTTATATTGGCAGGCCCATGCCGTTGGAGGCGCTACATGCGTGGATGACCAGCTATCACGCCGACAACGTCAGGCCGCACGTCGAACTGCGCAGCTAAGCCCTGCGCTCACCGATGGCCCGCTGAATATTCTCCAGCGTAACGTCAACGTCCGCGCTGTCCGTTTCGGGCATCAGTTGTTGCAGAACCGCCGAGGTGAATGCCAATTGCTTGATGTACAGACGGCAGTTCTTGCAGTGGCGCAAATGAACGAAGACAGCAATGCGCTGCTTAAGGCTCAATTGCCTATCGATAACATCCGAGCCCAGCAGTGCCATTTCCCGGCAGGTCAACATACTTCAGACTCCTGACTAATAAGCCTATGCCGCTGCCAGTGGCTCACTGGTGAAACTGCGGGCCGGTTCAGCGATTACCAATAGACGTCAATGCCGCCCCAAGTTGCTGCGCGCTCAGCTGCCCCAGTGGTAGGGCTAGGAAGCTGTCAATTCGCTGCACAATGCTGGTTACTGTCGCATCAAAAACAGCATCGACCTCTTCCTGGCCCCCGCCATGTATGGCTGGGTCAGGCAGGCCCCAATGGGCCTTGATCGCGGCTCCGAAGTAAGCAGGACATGGCTCCTCCGCGGCATTACCGCAAAGGGTAATGACCAAGTCGGGCTGCAGATTTTCATGCACTTGCTGGGATTTGCTGTGCAAACCATTTTGCGCGATGCCAGCACGTTGCAGCGCCTTCAAGCTATGCGGATGCACCCAACCGCTGGGTTTGCTACCTGCACTGAAGGCACGCATACCGTCTGGGGCTAGGTGATTGAAAATGGCTTCGGCCAGAATGCTGCGGCAGCTGTTAGCGGTGCAGAGAAATAGGATATTCATCGTCTACTCGATTAATAAGCAAAGTTGTCAGGTAATGTCGTCGTCTTGCGCCTGGGCCAAGGCCGTAACCCAGTCATTGATTGAAATCGGTAAGTAACCAGTGATCTCAAGCCCGCGATCCTCAAACACATCCTGAGCCGGATGTGCTTCGCGCCAGGCGTCAATGATCCGATCCCGATGTACGATCAACGCTTGGATATGCGGCCTGAACAGTTGCAACAACGCCGTAAGCCATAGATTCGCTGGCCAGGACGGATAAGCGTGATCAATGACAAATCTCGGCAACATGTCCTTGACCGCCTCGGCGGGATACCAGGTTTCACCTGTAACCCAGCGATTGCAGGCAAACAGTCCAATGGGTTGCCCCCAGGCATCCATGGACACGGCGATCAGGTGGGCAATGGCCTCATCGCCGCTCGGCCAGGGCTCACTTCCGATTGGGGCTGACAACGGTTGTAACGTGCCGGGAATGCCCTGACCACGAATGAACGTGTGGAAATGACCATGTTCAACGCCGCCCTCGCGGTGAGCGTGATAGTAGTACTGCGCATGACTGTCGCGGTCGAACACATCACCGTCCGGGTAATGGTTCATCTCATAGAAACCATCGTGCCCCTTGAGTAACTCACCCACAACATTCAAACCGGCCTTGGTCAATGCATGCTGGCAGCGTGCTACTTCTTGCGCCGCAAGCAACAGGCTTGAACGCTCATCACGCGCCAGCTCACTTGCCCTGGGTAGCTCAACGATGAGCTCCGGCATAGCGGTTTCAAGAGTCTGTAACGCTGAATTCATCAGAGTCTCCAAAAAGGGCCGGGATGGCGCTCACCACCCCGGTCAATGCACGTTACTCACTTCGCCGCACAGGGCGCACATTTGGCCGCACAAGGATTCTTTGCCGCGCAGGGGTTTTTCGCTGCACAGGGATTGGCCGCACAAGGGTTAGGTTTGAAGCTTGTTTGCAGTGTTGCCGTGTAGGCGGTAAGCGCCGCCAGCTCTTTCGACTGCCAACCCAGCGCCTTGGTGGCCATGGGCGCGACCATGCAGATCTGCACCATCTCATCGAGAAACACTTGAGACATGCCGAACTGGTTTTTCGCCATGGCTACTTCATGAGGGAACGCTTTGGCAAAACTGGCCTGGAATAGATTGCCGCCCTGATGGCAGGTCTCACAAGACAAGCCATTACTGCTCAACTTGGTGTCTTTGTAGAGTTTCTCACCGTAAGCAACCAGATCAGCTTGCTTGCCTTGATAAGGTTTGTAATTAGCCGGACGCTTGACGGACTTGATCGCACAAGGATTCATTTTTGCCGCGCAGGGATTGGCGGCGCAGGGATTCTTTCCCGCGCATGGATTTTTGGCCGCACAAGGATTTTTAGCGGAGCAAGGATTCTTGGCTGCGCAGGGGTTCAGGCTGCTCGGAGCACACTTCCCCGCACAGGGACTACAGGGATTGGCCGCCATCGTTTGGCCAGATAGAGCCATGGTCAATACAGTGGCGGAAAACATAGCGGCAAGTGGCCGGTGACCATGTAGCGGAGCAAGATCGGGGCATAGATAGCGCATAGTGTCGTCCTCAGTCCGTACAAGTACGGCGAATAATGGATATCTCTACGGGCATCGCGGTGACCTACGGCTCTCTTAACCTACAAAGTTGAAGCCTTAGCCACACCTTAGACACTGCCAGACAACTGAGCTTGGCACGCGTCGTTGAACACCCAACAAAACTAGGAAGCAAATCACCCAAGGTTGTTACAAATAAGGCTATGTGCTGGCAGGCTAAACCCGCTGTGAGGCGGGGATTAACCACACCCGAGCATGACCTGCCAGCGGCCTCACCTCAGTGATTACTGCGCTTTGGCTGCACAGGGATTCTTAGCTGCGCAAGGGTTTTTGGCTGCGCATGGGTTTTTTGCCGCACACGGGTTATTGGCTGCACAGGGATTTTTTGCCGCGCAGGGATTGGCAGCGCAAGGATTAGCCGCACACGGGTTCAGTGCTGCAGGGGCGCACTTAGCTGCACAGGGCGCACACGGATTTGCGGCCAGCACCGGGCCTGCCAGAGCCACACTCAACGCCCCTGCGCACAGCATGGCGGCCAGCGGACGGCGAGCAGAAGCGTTGGTTTTATTGTTCAGTTGCTGGGACATGTCGATTCCTCAAGGTCTTGTAAATATGAGTCAGGCAGTTCGTTACTGCCCGATCCCGAGAGCGCTACATTGAACGAGCCCATTCATCACGTGCGGTTCAATGCCTGCCCCTCTCAGATGCGATGGCCGACATTTTGTTACACCCTGCCCTGAACAGCTCCCCATAGACATTCAGCTGCCCAACGTCTTCAACTATCCTCTCGCTGCGTATTGGCGCGGACCGGTTAGCGTCTTGACGTGCATGCGCTGTAACAAAACCGCTTACGTCGCCTCTAAGTAGCTGCACTGAGGCCGCTAGCAAGATTTGCATATAAGAAGCCACCAAGGGACAAGCGAATGGATGATGAGCAGGAACTGATCAGACGACTACGCAAAGGCGACAGCACTGCCCTTGAAGCGGTCATCAAGCTGCACCATGCCTTTCTGGTCGCCATGGCCATGCCTTTGGTAGGCCCTGAGTCGGCCGATGATGTCGCACAGGAAACCTGGCTTAAGGCCTTTGCGGCAATCAGTAAGTTCGAGGGACGCGCCAAACTGCGCACCTGGCTGGCACGGATTGCGATCAATGAAGCACATGCCATGAGGCGCAAGCGCGGACGAGAAATCGCCCTAGAGGGTTGGGGGATCGACTCAGGCTCTCCCATCAGCTCGCGCTTCAGTGAACAGGGCGCGTGGGACGCGCCGCCCAGCCAATGGCACCATGACACCCCTGAGGAGCTGCTCACCGAAGCCGAGCTGCATGAGTGCATCCGCAAGCACTTGCATAAGCTGCCCGGCGACCAACAAAGCGTGGTGATGATGCGCGAGCTAGGCGGCCTAGATTACGACGAAATCGCTCAAGCGCTGGGGCTGGCCGAAGGCAATATCCGCGTGCTGTTGCACCGGGGGCGGCAACGCATGCATGCCATGCTTAACCACTTTGAGGAGGTAGGCACATGCTGACCTGCCGAGAAATGTCGGAACTGGGCTCTGCGATCATTGAAGGCGACTTACGCCTAAGCACTCGCTGGGCGGTATTCATGCACCTGCGCATGTGCTCGCGCTGCACGCTTTACATCAAGCAGCTCAAGTTGACTTCTGAGGTGCTACAAAAATTGCCTCTAACCGATGAAAACGTAGACACCCAAGCCATTCTCAAAAAGCTTAACAACCCCGAACAATAGCGCGTGCTGTAACAAAAATGCAGGACCGTGCTCTTAGGTGAACAAGCCTTGAAGACAAGGCCTGCGCCGCTGGTAGAACAGGAGCACGCGCTTGACGGACATCCAACCTTACGAGCAAGAGCATGCCTCAAGCGCATGCCTGGTGCTGCTTTGTAAGCGACCTGCACTGGGCCACTCAAAACAGCGTTTGGCCGTGCAAGTGGGTCAGGCACAGGCATTGCAATTTGCCCGAATGCTGCTCGATTGCGCCCTGGAGGATCTCAACCACTGGCCAGGGCCTAAGGCAATCTCACCGGATCAGCCTCAACTTCTGGACTGGGGCAAGGCTCTTTGCCCAGATGCACTCTGCCTACCGCAGCAAGGTGGCAACCTGGGTCAACGCTTGAATGATCTGGATAGCCAGTTACGCGCCCGAGGCCAGCATCGCTTGATCTTTATTGGCAGCGACTGCCCAACCTTGGCAGCGCATCATTACCATGAAGTAGACAGGCTGCTCGCTGAATACGACACCGTGCTACTCAAGGCCCAAGATGGTGGCGTCGTACTCATGGCCTCAAACCGCCCCTGGCCGGAGTTGAGCCGTTTGCCCTGGAGTACCGAGCGCTTAGGCCAGGCACTAACTGACAGCTGCAGCCACGCAGGGCATTCAGTCGTCTTGGCTGGCGAGCTATTCGACATCGACCATTTGGAAGATCTGACGCGGCTGGCTGGTAGCCTCGTGGAAGATCTGCGCCCCACCCGACAGCATTTGCGCGATGCCCTGCAGAACCTGGGAGCTCATGCACATGCATGACTCGCCGATCAGTGTGATCATTCCCTGCTGGCGAGATGAGCCCGTACTGAGCCTACTACTGGCGCAACTGCACAACCTTGCCCAGGCATCGCGACAAGTCATGCAGATAATTGTGGTCGATGCTGCCGGCAGCCAGAGCTGCCGCGACATCTGCCAACAGCATGGCGCGCAGTGGATTCCGGCTACGCCGTGCCGAGGCCTGCAACTGCGCCTAGGAGCACAGCATGCTCGGCATTCGATCCTCTGGTTTGTGCATGCAGATACGCAACTTCAAGACAATCCACTTCCCGAGCTGAGCAGAGCAATCAGCAGCGGTGCAGTCGGCGGCTACTTCGCCTTCCGTTTCGCTGGCTCTGGCTGCTGGCAAAGCCGGCTGCTTGAGAAGCTGATTGCTTGGCGCAATCACTATGGTGTGCCTTATGGCGATCAAGGCTTATTCGTCGAGGCGAGTGCCTACCAAACATGCGGCCAACACAGTCCCTGGCCACTATTCGAGGAAGTCGAACTGGTGCGACAACTACGTCGACTGGGGCGTTTCGTAAAACTGCGACAGGGTATTGAAGTCGATCCCAGACGCTGGGAGCGCGACGGTTGGTGGCGGCGTTCGCTGCGCAATCGTCTGCTTGCGCTGGCTCATGCCCTTGGCGTGCCGGCTACTCGCCTGGCGCATTTTTACAGCTCGCGCCATAAACCCGCAGCCCAGCCCTAGGAGAGCCCATGCGTGCCTTGTTACTCGCACTGCTGTTTAGTTTGAGCGGATCACTACACGCCAGTGCCTTCGACCATACCCACCGGCAATGGAGCGCATTGCTGGCAAGGCATGTCACCTGGATCGACCAAGGCGTCGCTAGCGAGGTCGACTACCCGAGCTTTATCAACGACCGGCTGGAGCTGGAGGCTTATCTGACGAGCCTCTCGAATGTTCCACGAGCGCATTACGACACCCGGGCCCCTGAGCAGCGCCTGGCCTTTCTGATCAATGCCTACAACGCTTTCACGTTAAAACTGGTCATCACCCATTACCCGGTCGAGTCGATCAAGGACATCGGCGGATTGTTCGGCAACCCCTGGAAACAAGCCTTTATCCCGCTGCTCGGACAAACGCTGACTCTCGACCAACTCGAACACTCCATGATCCGCGAGCCCGGTGTATTCGACGAGCCACGCATTCACTTCGCCGTCAACTGCGCCTCGGTGGGCTGCCCAGCCCTGCGCAATGAAGCATTCATCGCTGCACGCCTGGATGAGCAGCTGGAAGACAGCCAGAAGCGATTTCTATCCGACCCTAGTCGCAATCGCTTCGATCCAACGCGCCAACGCTTTCAGGTCTCGAAGATATTCGACTGGTACGGAGAGGACTTCGCTAAGCGCTGGGGGTCGCTGCAAGCCTACCTGCTTCAACAAACTCCAATCATAAGCGACCCGCAACATGCACCCACCCGTGAAAGCGTATTAGAGGTTGAGTTCATGGATTATGACTGGTCGCTCAACCAGTCCGGTTAAGGGAGCAACATCAATGAATGAAAAAACTGCCGTAGTGCTCGCTGGTGGAGGCAGTCTGGGGGCTGTGCAAGTCGGCATGTTGCAAGCCCTGGTGGAGGCGCAGCTGGATGTCGATATGGTCATAGGAGCATCTGTGGGTGCCATCAACGGTGCCTATTTCGCCAGCAACCCGAGCAGCGCAGGTGTCGCGGAACTGGCCGACATTTGGTGCAGCCTGGGCCAACGAGACATCTTCCCCTTCTCCCTCTTCAGCGCGGCCGAATCTCTATTGCGACGACGTGGGCACATTCTCAGCAATGCCGGTCTGCGCAAGATGATTCTGGCCGCCCTTCCGGTAAGCAACCTGGAGGACTGCGTGCTCCCGCTGCATGTGGTCACCACCGATCTGCTGAGTGGAGCAGAGGTGCTGCAGTCGCGTGGCGACCTGCTCAATGCTTTGCTGGCCAGTGCGGCTATTCCTCTGGTTTATCCCGCGATTGAAATAGACGGTCACTTACTGATGGACGGTGGCGTGGCCAGCAATACGCCAATCGCCAGCGCAGTGGCCCTTGGTGCCACGCGCATCCTGGTATTGCCCACCGGCTTTGGCTGCGCTTGCAAGACACCACCCAAAGGTTTGGTTGCACTGGCGCTGCATACCCTCAACCTCATGAGCATGCGCCAGTTGGTGCGCGACATCGAACTACATGCAATGCATGCAAAGATCCACGTGGCCGCACCTTTATGCCCCTTGGGGGTTTCAGTCTTCGACTTTACCCAGACCCGCAGCCTGATCGAGCGTGCCTATTTGCAAACGCAAGCCTGGCTGGAGTCTGGCGGACTGCAAGAGACCGGAGTTCCCGATTCACTGCGCGCCCATTCGCACCACGATATGCGCCCTGGAGATATGCCATGAATGCCTTCGTCACAATCCATCAACATCTTTGGCAATCGTTTCGGCGCCTACCCTTGTGGGTACAAATATGGATGGCAGGCATTCTGGTGCCGGTCAATCTTGTCAGCCTAGGGTTACTGCACTATCCAAGTGCCCGCATGGTGGCAATAGCCGCGCTGCTGGCACTGGGCAGCAATATGGTGCTGTTGTATCGCTATGCTGGCTTCAACCGCCTGATGGCCATTCCTCACTTACTGATATGGGGCCCACTGCAAGTAATGCTGCTGCTCTACCTAGCCGCCAATGCATCCGTGACGCCTCCATATGAGGCCATCTATGTCAGCCTGGTTCTGATCGTGAATGGCATCAGCCTATGCTTCGACTTACTCGATAGCTGGCGCTGGTATCAGGGTGGTCGTGAGGTGTTTTAAGGCCTTACACCGAAGTCTTGCCACGCGCCTGCACAGCACTGAAAGCCGACACACCAAATGGCACCAGGTAATTGAGCAGAGCATGTGGAAGAGACAACTCGGCGCTGCCCAAGAGCGCATCACCTTGGTTGATAAGGTTAAGGATGCTACCCACCAACAGCGAAATTTTAGCTGCACGCCACACTATCTCAGTGGGCAGCCTGATAACCGCCTGCCTGATCATCGGTAAACGACCTGTTCATAGGACGACAACATCTCATCCAAGGGCATGCTGCTCACGGCCTCCTCGACAACCTTGCGAATCAGGCCATGATCGACATCCGGCTGCAGATCCGCAGGACTTCCCACCCTACCCGTGGCGCGCGCCCGCAGCCCCGGATGGGAAGCCTCAAGGCTAAATTCGCCGCCGCAATTACGGCAGAAAATATGCTCGCCTGGCTGCTGCTCACGTTTGACAACCAGCGTTGGTCCGCACATTGGGCAATCCTGTAGAGGAATGCCCTCATCCGAGTGCCCCATCACATGGTCCAGTTCGCCGAGCCTACCCAACTCAATCAAATGACGACTCAAGGTGGTATCGAACTGGCTGCCGCTCTGGCTGTGGATAATGGCCAATGCCTGGCCCCGGCTCATGCCTGAACGATAGGGGCGACTGCTGGTCATCGCATCAAACGCGTCGCAGATACCGACTATGCGTGCATCCTGGTGCACTTCCGAGGCGCGCAGGCCGCGCGGATAACCCTTGCCGTCTGGGCGCTCGTGATGACTATAGACAGCCTCCCTGACCAACTCAGCCAAGGGGTGACCTGCAAGCATACGCCAGCCCATTTCCGGGTGAGTGCGCACAATGGCTAATTCATCGGCATTCAACTCACTGGCCTTGCGCAACACCGCGTCCGGGATGCCGATCTTGCCCAAGTCGTGCAAAAAGCCACCCATGCTGATCCGAGCAACATCGGCTGCCGGTAGACCTACCTTTTCAGCGAGCAGCCTGGCATAGCGCGATACTCGCCACAAATGTCCGCCGGTATAAGGATCTCTTGCCTCGACGAACCAGGCCATCATTAACAGGCTGCTGAGCAGCGCCTTCGATGGGTTGGTTGAACGACTGGGCTCAACTGCCGCTTTACCCAACCAACCCGAAATAAAAGGCAACATGGAACGAATCTCCGAATCCGAAGCGCAAAATGCAGCAGCATCAGGCCTTCAGGGATGGCAAGCACGTGCTGGAGACATTAAATAAGGACGTCGATAAACAACGGCAATCTAGACAGATTGGTTGGCACATCCCTGTGCCCTAGGTAGGCGACACCGGCTTGGTTGGCATCTCCCACATGCTTCACTCAGCACACTGACCAGCATCAGTGTGGGCTGCCATACAGCTCTCGATCCCGCTGGATCGGTGATTTGAAGCTTGGCGCTGCCTTACGCTCAAACTGCTGCTTGCTTGCGGCATCTCCGGCCGCAGTGGGTTGCTCTTCGATCAACTGAACAAACCGCTGACCATCGTCGGAAACCGAGCGCTGGTTAGCCAGTGCCTGCAAGCGTTGCTGATTGAGCATAAGCCGCTCGCTACCACCCTCAGCCAAGAGTAACTGTGGCCCCTGGGTGAACCACAGAGCACTGACTTCTTCAGCCTGAACCGAAGTTACGTTGGTACCAATCAGCAGCGCGGTCAGCGCGGTCATACCTACTAGCGATTTCATGATGTCATCCTCCAAAGATGTCTTACACCATTCAGACGATTGACCCGCTGCTTTGTTACAGCACTCCGTCCACGGCAACCGCAAGCCACAGAACCGACGAATGCGCCTTGCTCCAGCAAAGGCTCAAGCATATGGTGCAAACATCAGTTGACCCCACACTCTCAACACGAGTTAGGAAGGAGCACGGCTTGGTAAAGCTGTACATTCTCGTTGTATTTTTTTTAGGCCGGCATAAGCAAGTATTTGCCGGTCTTCTGTTGGGTAGCAGCATACTCGCGGGAGCGGCTTATGCCACTGCTCTCCATTCCCCCTCCAAAAAAACTGACGAACAGGCCCAGCAACGCCTGGAGGATTGGAAGGCGCTCGTCGAGCAGAGCATTTCTTTAAGTGATGAGGATAAGCTGCGACAGGTCAATGCGTTCTTCAATAGCAACATCCTCTACGGCGAAGATCGGGACGTATGGGGGCAAGCAGACTATTGGGCGTCCCCGCAGGAGACCCTTATTCAGGGAGCGGGCGACTGCGAGGATTTTGCCCTCGCCAAGTACTTCACCTTGCGTTTACTCGGCATTACCGAGAAGAACTTGCGCTTGGTGTACACGACCGTCTCCTCGGCCAAACAGGCTCATATGATCCTGGGCTTTTGGCCGGACCTTGCAGCCGAGCCCCTGCTGCTGGACAACCTAAACCCAGCAATTCTACCGATTAGTCAACGCCTGGATTTGCACATGCAATTTGCCTTCGGCGACACTCATCTGTATCGATTCGAGCAAAATAACTTGCAGGCAGTTGGCAAGACCGAACTACTACCTCATTGGACGGCACTATTAGCCAAGCTGGAGAATGAGGGTCTTCTTCTGGCAAATGGCAACGTGACCAGTCTCTTGCCACTACTGCAGTCGTCCGCCAGGCACATCCCGGACCCTGCGAGCTAGCACACGCTGCTATACCCCCAAGACTGCGCGCCCCGCCTGCATCAGTAGTCATCTCCGATTACTCTGTCCAGAGTAATCTGGCCACAAGGCTGAAGCCATTCCAGAGGTCGCGCTCGAAGCTATAAAACCGACCAACCATGAGCGCCAATGTAAATCCCCACCCCAATGATCAGCAGGCTGGACAGGTAAGGGGCGCGACGCGCGACAGCGCCCATCCAGGGCCAGCGATTGGATGCCTGGCGAGCGCCGATAGCGGCGGCAGCGCCAACGGTGACCAAAGTTATGGCCAGACCAATGCTGAAGCACAACACCAGCACGGCCCCCAGCGCGACTTCCTTCACTTGTAGGCAGAGCAGCAGCACGGTGATCGCTGCCGGGCAGGGAATCAGTCCGCCCGTCAAACCGAACAGGATGATCTGGCCGGTGGTGACATTGCGGTTGCTGAAGCGCTTGCGGATGTCGTTGGCATGCGCCCGTTCATGGGCATCCTGGTAGCCCTCCAGCGACAGTTCCAGTCCCTCCAACTCGGAATGATCATGCTCATGACCGTGGCTGTGCTCGCGGAACTCCAGGTCATAGTCGTGGGAGTGATCAGCATGGCCGAGGCTCAGGCGCGCAGTGAACTCATGGGGCTCGGGAATCTCGTCCAGTGACTCTAGGTAGTCACCCCGGTCGACGAAGCGAAACTACTGGGCCAACCCATCGTGGCGAGTCGTCAGCAGGCTCACTTCGGCAGCCGGCCAGACATGGCCACTCAAGGTCTTCAGACGCCAGTGCGGAGGGATGCCTTCTTCGAAGATCGACAGCTCGATACGCCCGTGACCGGTATCGATACGGTGGGTTTCATCGTGGTGGTGATGCTCATGTTGATGTTCATCGCCCTCCTCGAAACGCCACATCTGCTCGCCACGCCAGTTGCGCCAGAGCATCCACAAGGCGATGGTGATAATGATGGCTGCGGACGCGAGCTGGAAATAAGGCTCGGTAGTTTCGGCGTCTAATTTCTGCCCTAGGTACATGCCGCCCATGGCCACCAGCCAGACTACGGCGGTATGCGAAAGAGTTGCGGCCAGTCCCAGCAGAATGGCCTGCTTCACCGTGCCACGAATGGCCACGATAAACGCCGCCATCATGGTTTTCGAATGCCCAGGCTCCAGGCCGTGCAAGGCACCCAGCAAGATGGCGCTGGGGATGTACAGCCAGGCCTGCGAGACTCCCTGCTGCAGCAGTTCGGCGAAACTCGTCATGGAAGGGGCCTAGAGGTACTTGGTTATTTGCTTGAAATCTTCGAGTGATGCGCGCTCGCCTATCGCAAGTGCTTCGACCGTATGCTCCAGGCAGTGGTCGATATGGTCTTGGATAAGCACACGCTTGGCTTGGCAGACGGCTTTTTCCACGGCATGCAGCTGCTGAGCAATGTCGACGCAGGCCCGACTGTCTTCGATCATGGTGACGATGCTGCGCAGGTGGCCCTCCGCTCTTTTCAACCTTTTGATGATGTCGCCATGACTTTGGTGTTGGTGGCCGTGTTCGTGATCGCTCATGCCTTGAGTCTCGTGCGTCGATGAATTACGCTCGCATGCTATCCCCCCTGGGGGGATATGGTCAAACCGGCTACCGCCCCACAAAAGCCACCCGTTTAGGCTTCGAAAGAACCACAACATGCTCAGCAATCCCATCAGCACCAAGGTAATTTTTGCCCTTGCTCTCGCCATATTGATGGCCTGGGCCGGGCATACCTCTGCGCTGTTTATGGGGTCGAGCCAGCAAGCCTTGGGTGGCAATGACGGTGCTCATTCGCATGCGCATGGTGACGAGACGCTGGCCTGCGCTGCGTACGGGGATCACTGTCACTCGCCGCTGACCGCCGACCATTTGCATGAAACACCGCATCTAACCGCGCGGCTGGGCATCAGCACGCTGCCAGAACGTGCGCAGCCGATACTCGCCCCTCGCTACTCCATTCCTCCAAGCCCGATCTTCCTGATCGAGCGGCCACCACGCGCCACATTCGTGCTCTGACACAGGCCGCTGTGCGGCCCAAGACCCCTTTAATTTAGGACTCAACCATGCATTCGCTATCTATGGGCGCAATGGACGCAATGGACGCATCTGTCGTGCGCCCGAATCGCTCGTTGCTACTGCTGCTGTTCACGGCATTGCTGTTTCTCGGCATGCCTGACGCACTGGCCCACGCTGTTGCCGAGGGCGACAAGGGCTTTATCCAGGAAAGCTCCGGGGTGATGGTGCTGCCGTTCATCTACATGGGCGCTAAGCACATGATCACCGGCTACGACCACCTGCTGTTCCTCTTCGGGGTGATCTTCTTTCTATACCGCCTGAAGGACGTGGGGCTCTACGTCACGCTGTTCGCCGTGGGTCACACCGTGACGCTGCTGTTGGGCGTACTGGCGGAAATCAACATCAGCTCCTATGTGATCGACGCCATCATCGGTTTCTCGGTGGTGTACAAGGCGCTGGATAACCTAGGCGCATTCCAGCGCTGGTTCGGCCACCAGCCGAACACCAAAGCGGCCACGCTGATATTTGGCTTGCTGCATGGCTTCGGTCTGGCGACCAAGATTCAGGAATACGAGATCTCGGCTGACGGCCTGATCACCAACCTGATCGCTTTCAACGTCGGCGTCGAAATCGGCCAGCTCCTGGCCCTGAGCGCCATCCTGATTGTCATGGGCTACTGGCGACGCACCGCCAGCTTCTGGCGTCATGCCTATACCGCCAACGTCGCCATGATGAGCGCCGGTTTCCTCTTGATGGGTTACCAGCTCACCGGCCTGATCGTCTCGCAGTAAGGAATTCTCAGCATGTTCAATACCAAGCTCCCGACCCAAAGCGAATTGCCAACCAGCCGCCAACTGCTGCGCTCCACTGTGATCGCCGTGGGTGTTGCCGCAGCCTTACTGGTCACCGTGGTGATGCCTTCGGAGTACGCCATCGACCCGACGGGCGTTGGTCGCGTACTCGGCCTGACCCAGATGGGCGAAATGAAGATAACCCTGGCCGAAGAAGCGGTAGCGGATGCAGCGGTTCAGCCCGCTGCGGCTCCGGTCGTGCAAGCCCCCGCGCCTACTCAGCCGGTAGTTCAAGAGCCTGTTGCAGCAGCACCTGTGGCCGAACCCGTAGCTGAGCCTGAGCCAGCCGTGAAGTCGGATAAAGTGACCGTCACGCTGAAGCCGGGCGAGGCCAGTGAAATCAAGCTGGAGATGCTGGACAAGGCCACCGTCAGCTACGAGTGGACAACCGATGGCGTACCGGTCAACCACGACACCCATGGCGAGCCCTACAACGGCCCCAAGGGCTACTACCACAGCTACAGCAAGGCCAAGCAGATCACGGGGGATAAAGGCGAGTTCACTGCCATCTTCGACGGCACCCATGGTTGGTTCTGGCGCAACCGAAGCAACAAAAACGTGACCATCACACTGAAGACCAAGGGCGAGTACCTGAGCGTCAAGCGAGTTATCTAAGTCACAAAGCACCCTCCGCCATGATGGTGGAGGGGTTCACCTGAACTTCCAGAGATATAGTTACCGATGTTGATGACTCTTTCGCGTGCCCTGTCTACGCATTAACCAGTAAGCTGCAGGCAACACCAGCATCGACAGCAACGGTGCGGTGATCATCCCGCCGACCATCGGTGCGGCGATTCGCTTCATTACTTCAGATCCCGCTCCCTCGCCCCAGAGGATCGGCAATAGACCGGCAATGATCACTGCGACCGTCATCACCTTCGGTCGCACGCGCAGTACCGCCCCCTCTCGAATTGACTCAAGCAAAGCAGGACTATCTGTGCGCCCCGCTTCAACTCGGCAATGCCAGGCGTTCTGCAGATAGATCAGCATGATCACCCCGAACTCTGCCGACACTCCTGCCAGCGCAATAAAGCCGACGCCAGTGGCCACCGAAAGGTTGAAACCCAGCCAGTAGAGCAGCCAGACGCCGCCGGTCAGGGCGAACGGTAAGGTGGCCATAATCAGCAAGGCCTCGCTCAAACGATTGAAGGTGAGATAGAGCAGCACGAAGATAATCAGCAGTGTCGCCGGTACCACCCAGGTCAGGCGCGCATTGGCGCGTTCTAGGAACTCGAACTGCCCCGAGTAGGAAATGGTCATGCCCGCATCTGGCTTCACAGACTCAGCTACCCGTTGCTGGAGCTCACGTACGGTCGACGCCAGGTCACGGTCGCGGACATCGACATAGACCCAACCGGAAAGACGCCCGTTTTCGCTGCGCAGCATCGGCGGTCCTTCGCTCAGGCTTATGTCGGCCACAGAACCGAGTGTGATCTGCTGGCCTGCTGCCGTAAGGATGGGCAACCGTTGCAGCGCCTCGGGGCTGTCTCGCCACTCGCGGGGGTAACGCAGATTGATCGGATAGCGCGCCACCCCTTCTACGGTTTCACCGAGGTTGCTGCCACCAATAGCCCCTGACACCACCGCCTGGATGTCATCGACGTTCAGGCCATAACGCGCTGCGGCCAGGCGCTTGATTTTTATGTCCACGTAACGCCCGCCCGTCAGTCGTTCAGCCAGCGCCGAGCTCACCCCCGGCACCTGCTTGGCGACCCCTTCGATCTCACGGGTGAGGCGCTCGATGTCGACCAGCGAAGTGCCGGCAACCTTCACCCCGATAGGGCTCTTGATGCCGGTGGCGAGCATGTCGATGCGGTTGCGGATCGGTGGTACCCAGATATTCGACAGCCCAGGGACTTTGACCGCCTGATCAAGCTCATCGATCAGCTTCTCCGGTGTCATACCATCGCGCCATTGATCGCGCGGTTTGAACTGCACCGTAGTCTCGAACATCTCCAGCGGGGCGGGGTCGGTGGCGGTCTCCGCTCGGCCGGCTTTGCCGAACACCTGCGCCACTTCCGGCACGCTGAGGATCATGCGGTTGGTCTGTTGCAGCAGCTGGGTTGCCTTGCTCGCAGGCAGGCCGGGTAAAGCCGAGGGCATGTACAGCAAGTCGCCCTCGTCCATCGGTGGCAGAAACTCACCGCCAAGCCGACTTAGCGGCCAGAGACTGGAGAGGAAGACCAGCAGTGCCAATACCAAAGTGGTCTTCGGCCATGCCAGCACCGCTTCAAGCACCGGCCGATAGGCCGCAATCAGCCAGCGATTCAGTGGATTCTGCTGCTCGCTGGGGATATGCCCGCGTATCCAGTAGCCCATTAACACTGGTACCAGAGTGACTGACAGCCCAGCAGCAGCAGCCATGGCATAGGTTTTGGTAAAGGCCAGTGGACCAAACAGTCGGCCCTCCTGGGCTTCGAGGGTAAACACCGGTAGAAACGACAGGGTAATGATCAGCAAGCTGAAGAACAGCGCAGGGCCGACTTCGGCAGCCGCCTTGCCGATCACCTGCCAATGCGTGTCGCCTTGTAGGCGCTCGTTCGGATGCTGCTCTTTCCACGTTTCGATGTGCTTGTGGGCGTTCTCAATCATCACCACGGCCGCATCGACCATGGCACCAATGGCGATGGCGATGCCGCCTAAGGACATGATGTTGGCGTTGATGCCCTGATGACGCATGACGATAAACGCCATAAGGATGCCGAGCGGCAGGGTAATGATCGCCACCAGCGAGGAGCGCAGGTGCCAGAGAAAGATCAGGCAGACCAGGGCGACGACGACAAACTCTTCCAGCAGCTTGAAACTGAGGTTGTCGATAGCCCGATCAATTAACTTGGAGCGGTCATAGGTCGTCACCAACTCGACGCCCGCGGGTAGGCTTGCGCGCAAGCTGTCCAGCTTCTCTTTTACTGCGCTGATCACCTCGCGAGCGTTCTTGTCCGAGCGCATGATCACCACACCACCGACCACTTCGCCTTCACCATTTAGCTCGGCTATACCGCGGCGCATCTCCGGGCCGAGCTGAATGCTTGCTACCTGGCCAAGCAAAATCGGTATGCCGGTCGGTGACGTGCGCAACGGTACATTGCGAAAGTCCTCCAGGCTTTCCAGATAGCCAGAGGCACGCACCATGTATTCACGCTCGGCCAACTCAAGGACGGCACCGCCGGTTTCCTGGTTCGCCCCCTGTAACGCCGCCTCAATCTCCCGTTGCGTTACTCCGTAGGCAACCATCTTCTGCGGATCGAGCACGACCTGATACTGCTTAACCATGCCACCTAGCGTGGCGACCTCCGCCACGTTGGGCAGGCTTATGAGCTCGTACTTAAGAAACCAGTCCTGGATTGAACGCAACTGCGCAAGGTCATGTTTGCCGCTGCGATCCACCAGGGCGTATTGGTAGATCCAGCCCACGCCCGTGGCGTCGGGACCCAGGGTGGTGGTGACCCCATCCGGCAGTCGATCCTGCGCCTGGTTGAGGTACTCCAGTACGCGGGAACGTGCCCAGTAGAGATCGGTACCGTCCTCGAATAACACGTAGACAAACGAGTCGCCGAAGAACGAATAACCACGCACGGTCTTCGCACCAGGCACAGAAAGCATGGTGCTAGCCAACGGGTAGGTCACCTGGTTCTCGATGATCTGCGGAGCCTGGCCGGGGAAGCTGGTGCGGATGATCACCTGGGTGTCGGAGAGATCCGGTAAGGCATCCAGTGGCGTGCTGCGCAGCGACCAGATGCCCCAGGCGGTGATAAACAGGGTCGCCAGCAAGACCAGAATGCGGTTGCCAATCGACCAATGAATCAGACGCGCGATCATTGGTTGGCTCCTTGTTTAGTGAGCTGTTCAACGACCAATCCGGCATCACTCTGTCGTACACCAATGCGTACGGCGTCGCCTATCTTCAGTCCAGCCGCGACTTCTGGCTTGGCCAAATCAAAAGCCATGGTCATGCCAGGCATGCCGAGACTCTCGAAAGGGCCGTGCTCCAGGGTGACCGTTTGCTCATCAAGTTCGCGGATCACCCCCTGGGACTCATGCAGTGGGGCCTGCACGGGCGTGGGCTCATCGATCTGTGCCAGCACACCCTGCAAACTGGCTTCCGAATCAATCAGGAACTGCCCTGAAGTCACCACCGCCTGCCCCTCAGAGAGGCCTGCAAGCACTTCGAAGCGGCCATCGGCTTCCCGCCCGACCCGGATCTCATGGGGACGGTAGCGTCCCTCGCCTTCAGCCAGCATGACCAGAGCGCGTTTACCGGTGCGAATCACAGCCTCGCTAGGAATAAGCAGCACCGGTTGCTCGTCTGCACTATTGAGCCGCACCGATGCAAACATACCAGGGCGCAACTTGCG
This sequence comes from Pseudomonas sp. WS 5011, assembly GCF_012985775.1. Classification (NCBI taxonomy): domain Bacteria; kingdom Pseudomonadati; phylum Pseudomonadota; class Gammaproteobacteria; order Pseudomonadales; family Pseudomonadaceae; genus Pseudomonas; species Pseudomonas sp. WS 5011. The sequence goes on along the minus strand of NZ_JAAQXA010000013.1, from coordinate 105,609 downwards.
CTCTGGATTGGGCAGTTCACTGCGCACCGTCAGCGTTCGTGTCTGCACGTCGGCACTCGGCAATAGTGCAATCACTCGGCCTTTTAGCGTTTGGCCTGGAAAAGCAGTCAAGCTTGCACTGATCTGCGCGCCAAGCTGAACCGCTGAGGCCTGGGACTCAGGAATGGCCGCATCAAGCCAGATGCTCGATAACCCATTGAGGCGAGCCAGGTCTTGGCCGGCCGAAACCGCCATGCCAGCGCGTACCTCCAGGGACAGCAACTCACCGCCAATGGGGGTGACCAAGGTCTGCAATGCCTTCGGTTTACGGGTACGTTGCACCTGATCGACCAACCCTTTGGGCATACCCAGCAGCCGCAGGCGTTCACGCGCGGCGTCGACCAGCCGAGCATCACCGCTCTGCAATATCGCGATGAACTCAAGCTGGGCAGCAGACCACTCGGGGATCAGCAGGTCAGCCAACGGCGTTCCTGCAGGCAGTACATCTCCGGGGGCACGGCCATATACCCGCTCGACAAAGCCGGCAGAGCGCGCCTGCAACGTAGCGACTTCGCGCTGGTTGTAGGCCAGTGAACCTACCGCATCGATACCGGATGGTAGTACTGCCCGTACGACCGTCAAAGTGCGCATACCTAGGTTCTGGATTGCTTGCGCTGGCACGCTGAGAGCGCTCGTATCCTGCTCAGTGCCGGCATACTTCGGCACCAGCTCCATATCCATAAAGGGAGACTTGCCTGGCTGCTCGAAACGCTGAGTCGGTACCATTGGGTCGTACCAGTAGAGCACCTGGCGATCCTCCGACTCCGCTGCTGGCATCTGATTATGGGATGAGCTTTGCTTGCCCAGCCAGAAACCACCAGCGGTTCCAGCCGCCGCAATAGCAAGGCCTACTAGGCAATACTTCAGAGCGGACGCTTTCATTTCAGGCCCTCCACATAGGCGTAATACAGACTGGCGGAGAGCTGGCTGAGCTGGCGCTGTTGGTCGATTTTGCGCAGTTGCGCCTCGATCAGGTCACGACGGGCATTGATCACAGCCGCCAATTGGCTGTTGCCCGCTTTGTAGGCGGCGAGCTCCAGATCCACGCGCTTGCTCGACAAAGGGATAAGGTGTTGTTCGGTACGGATCAACATCTTGCGCAGTTGCTCCAGCTCGGCGAGGCCGCTTTCCAGTTCGGCTTGGTGAGTGCGCAGCAGCACCTCTTGTTCCGCCTCCACCTGGGCCACGCTGTGTTGCTTGGCGTTGATCTTGGGCCCCTGACGGGTGCCGACGAACAGGGGCAGGTCAAAGGTGAACTGCAACATCAGCATGTCGCCGAACTGGTTATCACGGTTGTTGTAGGCGAACTCCACACCCCAGTCGGGTTTCTTCTCAGAAACTGCCTCGGCCAGTTCAGCATTGGCTTCGCCCACACGGGCGGCTGCAGCCCGCAGATCTGGATGTTCCCCCAGGCGATGCTGCAGGCGCGGTACTTCCAAGCTAAGCGCAGGTGGAGTGCCGGCCAGTGGCTGACTCGCATCATCGCCGACCCAGCGACGTAACGTGGCGCGTGCAATCGCAACATCACGATCCAGCTCATCACGCCGGTCCTCAAGCGTTAATGCTTCCTGATCGGCCTGAAGAAGTTCACTGGATCGCGCGGAACTGCCAGCGATCAAGGCCTGAACAGCTGAGCGCAGCAGGGTGATCTGTTCATCCAACTCAGAGAAAAGCTCAACGCGACGCTCTGCGTAATAGACATCGAGCCAGCTCAGCGCCGTCTGCCGCTTGGTCTCCAAGACCATCGCGCGTTGCTCTGCTTCGGCACGAGTAACCGTGGCTTCAGCCAGTTGCCGGCGAGCCTGGCGCTTATGGCTGTTAGGCACTTCCTGCATCAGGCCAATGCGGCGCATGGTCATAAAGTCGCGATTAAGCGAGTAGCGATCCGGGCCTTCAATAGGCAGGTTATCCACGCCCAGGATCAACTTGGGATCAGGCAGAGCACCCGACGGCATCACAGCCTGTTGTGCCGACTCGACTTGAGCCTGCCGGGCAATATTCTCAGGGGCCGTACGTTCGGCCAGGGTTTGAGCGCGGGCGAACGTGAGGGGCTCCGCCTGCACGTTGAGAACATAACTCACCCACAGCGCAGCAGCCAGCACGCCTGAGCAGCCACGGCGTGCGATAAGGAAAGCAGACATGCTTTCGTCTCCAATGACGTTGATCAATGCCGCCAAATGCAGACGGCATACAGAGCGCTCTTTAAGCGGAGCGCATTTCAGATCAGAACATCAGGAGACGCGGGGCGGACGCCAAAGGCCGGCAGGTTCTCGTTGCATGAGCGGCTGTATCAGAGCTGTTTCGGGGAGGGTACGCAAAGGAGCGAAAGGTTTAATCGCCATAGACTGGAGAAAAACGCTGGTATTGCATTCCTGACCAGATTTACAGGGAGATTTATTGCCTGAGCTAGAGGTGTCGCTCATGTCCTCACAGCAAGGGGCCTCACTGCCGGCATGATCCATATCGGCCATGGCACTTTGCATCAGGCAGGGTTCAGCTACCGGCATACTGCCAAAAGCTGGCAGCATCAGGCTGAGGATCAAAACAAGGACCAAGGAAAGCCGATACATAGCGGTTGCCATTAGCGTGTCTGAGTGGACATTAACAGAGCCTCTTTGCACAACCCAACAATAAGGATGAGCCTCTTCTCCAACAAGCGCACTACAGAGATGACCATAGGGTCGAAAGCCCTATGGTCACTTCATGCAAAAAATGCCGGTCACATGACCGGCCTCTTTGCTATCTCGCTGAAGCAGCGGTAGCTACACGAGTCGACTCCTAACTTACCCAAGTCGAGTCCGAATTTGTTCCAACGCACCCCTTATCTCTTCTTCCTGCTGGTCAGCAATGTGTAAAAACGTCCCGGTAAACCCTTGCTATGATTTCCGAGAATCTCATCGCAAGGGAAGCCCATGAAACGGTTTATCCAGGGTGAACACCGAGGTCAAAGCACCTTGCTTCCCGAAAGCCTCGACGACTATATGGGTTTTGATGGCGTCATTCCAGCCGAAACAGGCAGACCGGCCTACCACCCTGAGATCTTGCTGAAGATCTATATCTACGGCTACCTAAAACGCACCCAATCGAGCCGACGTCTTGAGAGAGAAGCCCAGCGCAACGTCGAACTCATGTGGCTAACCGGGCGTTTGATGCCCGATTTCAAGACCATCGCCAACTTCCGAAAAGACAACAGCAAGGCCATACGCGGTGTCTGCCGCCAGTTCGTTTTGCTCTGCCAGCAGTTGGGGTTGTTTGGCGAAAACTTGGTTGCCATCGACGGCAGCAAATTCAAGGCGGTGAACAACCGTGACCGCAATTTCACCAGCGCCAAACTGAAGCGGCGCATGGAAGAAATCGAGGCGAGCATCAGCCGTTATTTGGCTGCGCTCGATGCGGCTGATCGACAGATTCCTAGCGCCTCCGCGCCAGACACTGCCAGTCTGGAAGATAAAATTGCCAAGCTAAAAGCGCAGATGAAAGAGCTCCAAGGGATCGAAACTCAGCTCAACGATTCCCCTGATAAACAGGTTTCGCTGACCGACCCGGATGCCCGTTCGATGATGACGCGCGGCAGCGGTATCGTCGGCTACAACGTGCAGACGGCTGTCGATACGCAGCACCATTTAATAGTTGCTCATGAGGTCACCAACAGCGGTTCCGACCGTGACCAACTCAGTTCAATGGCGAAGCAGGCTCGTGAAGCTATCGGCGCAGAAACGCTGTCCGTGGTGGCTGACCGAGGCTACTTCAAGGGATCCTCGCCACGGTGATCAGACCACTGACGCCGATGCCCAAATACAGGCATCCCCAAGCTTGCCTGTTAAAAGGCAGGCTTTTTTATTTATCAGCTCGCAACATAGACAGAAATGGCCAAACCAGACAGCATGACTTGTCGTTTTTCGTGAAACTGAAGGAGCATTAGATGAATAAATCCGAACTGATCGAAGCAATCGCGGCCGCCGTTGACCTGCCAAAGGCTACTGCCGCTCGTACCCTAGATGCCATGACCAACACCATAACTTCTGCTCTGAAGGTCGGTGATAGCGTCAGCCTTGTTGGCTTTGGTACCTTCGCAGTAAAGGCCCGTGCTGCACGCGAAGGACGCAATCCGCAAACAGGTGCCACGCTCAATATCGCAGCAGCAAATTTGCCAAGTTTCAAAGCCGGAAAGACACTGAAAAGATGCAGTTAACTGAGCATCTCAAAAATGCTTTGATCAAAGCGATGCAATTTCTTAAATCACGGCACCAAGCAATCGAGAAGCTCACCGAAACACTTTCTAGGCACGCAGCATTTTGAGTCACAAGCCAAAATGCTGCACTTACAGCTTCGACGGCATCCTGCCGCCAGCCTAAAACACCTTCCGGGCGCTAAGGCGTGAGCTAAATACGGCCTTGGTAGTGACTCAGTCAGATTGAATCTCTAAAGCCATAACCGGAACCTCTCGCCCTGTTGATGCCTGCAGCGATCCGGCAAAGAACACGCCCGCCTCGACATAACGCAGAGCAGATTTGGCATCCTTCCAGCCGACATAACTCATCAGGGACTTTTGATCCCAGCCGTTGCGCGTCGCCCAAGTCGCAAAGCCACGGCGCAATGAATGGCTGCTGTACAGCTCTCCGTCTAGCCCTGCACGCTGCAATGTTTGCCTTAGTAGTGGAATCACACTGTTGTGATTCAGCGCGGTTTCTTTTAACTGTCCCCAGCGGTTGATCCCACGAAACACCGGCCCGCGCTCAATTCCCGCCACCGATATCCACTCCAGATAAGCCTGCACCGGACAGAGGCGTTGCAAGGCCGGCGCCGAATAGGTCGTGCCAAGATTGTCGCGGTCACCCTTACTCCTCGATAGGAAAAGCGTCATGCCCTCCCCGGCTCTCGCTTTAACATGCTCGACCTGCAGACGGCACAGTTCGTCGCTGCGGAAGGCTCGCCAAAAACCGAGCAAGATCAGCGCCCGGTCTCGCCAGCAGCGCAACAAAAGACCGAAGTCCTCAACTTCGCGAGCGCGCAGCCCTTCCCGCTCCAGCCACAGCACGCACTGTTCCAAATGCGTGAGTTGCAGAGGCTCGGCCTGCTTCTCCTGGGCGGGATGCAGGGCGCGGATACCACGGAAAACTTGGCGTACCAGCGGCGCCTTGGTTGGATCGGGGAAGCCTTGGCTATTGTGCCACTGGGCCAACGCAGAGAGGCGCAGCTTGAGGGTATTAGTCGAAAGGACGCTGGCATGCTCGACCAAGTAGCGCACCACGCTATCGCTGGTGGCCGGCAGGAAACCGCCCCAGCTCACCTCGTAATGCTCAAGTGCAGCCCGGTAAGCCCGTCGTGTGTTTTCGCGAGTGGCGGCGCGCAGGTAGCGATCTAGCTTAGTCGAATCACTCATGGGGGGCGCCTAGGCAGGTGTACTGAAATCGCCGTGAAAAAAAAATAAATGATCATGACACGGGATAATCCTCAATTACCCAATTTTATAGTATTGGCGAAAAATAAAGGAAATATCTGATAAAGTGCTATGTATTTACATAGTACGTACCACAGAACGAAATCGTCAGGAGTCCCACTTATGGCCCGCGGTGGAATCAACAAAGCTGTCGTGCAGAAAGCGAGGAATGCCCTCCTCTCCCGCGGCGTTCATCCCAGCATTGATGCGATCCGCATCGAGCTGGGCAACACGGGCTCCAAGACCACCATCCACCGCTATTTGAAGGAGCTGGAAACCCGTGAGCAGGTCATTCCCAGCGATGAACTGAGTGGGCCCCTGACCAACCTGATCGAGCAGTTGCTGGATCAATTGAAGGAAGAAGCACAGCAGTCAGTGGCACAGGCCCACGAAATGCTATTGCGCGAGCGTTCAGCGGTACAGCAGCATTCGGCAGCACTCGAGGTCCGGATGCGGGACCTCGAATCACATAGTTCGGGGCTGGCTCTACAGTTGCAAACCGCTCAGGATTTGATTCTCCAAGAGCAGCAACAGCGGCAAGCTGTCGAAGTCGACAACGCCCGGATGGTTCAATCCATGCAGGCTCTGGAGGTGCGAGTAAGGGAGCGCGATGAACGGATCCAATCACTCGAAGACATGCATCAGCATGCTCGCGACGGCATTGAGCATTACCGACAAGCCAGCAAGGAGCAGAGGGAACAGGAGCTGCGCCGTCATGAAGCACAGACCAGCCAGCTTCAGGCCGAGATGCGCCAACTGCAACAAACGCTGATGATCAAACAGGACGAGCTGACTCAGCTGAACCGTGACAACGCACGACTAATTACTGAGTCGCGGCAGCATCTGAAAGATCAGCACGCACGAGAGCAACTGCTCACTCAAAGGGATCAGGCTTTGGATAGCGCCCAGAGCGCACTAGTCAGCGTGGAGCGTACGAATGAAACGCTTGAGCGGCAATGTCAAACCCTGCAGAGCGAAGTAGCTCGGTTCGATGAAGTCTGCACGGCACAAACACTACAAGCACAAAGCCTGCAGGAGCGACTATCCGAAGCTACTAAGTTGCTAGGATATGTGCCACCCCCAAGCTCATGATCCGATGCCCTCAGGAAGTAAAAGCCTCAGACTGCTAAACCAGAAGCGTCGATTAGCGACGTACACGTGCCCTTTAACTTTGTGCGCAAAAAATCGAGTTCCGCCGCGCCCGTAGCAGGGCATGTTCAGGTGGCAACGGGGTGCATTTGCCAACCGCAGTGCTTCCCACTCTAATCTGCTCATCTTGAACGATTGGATGTTCTTACCATCTGAATCAACGCACCGTAGAGGCATAGCCGCTCAATTGTTAGTAACGGAAAAGATCAGCCAGGCCGTCGGATAGCGACAAAAGTGAGGGGAGCATACTGGCCGTGGTTAATGTCTAAAGCTTAACCGTTCAGCTTTGGACCAGCAGCAGTGGCAAACAACACAGTCTCAGCTAATCTCAGTTACGAGCATGCGCACGCCGCCGGGCCATGCCGCCTTCTTAATAACAAGCGATCCCACGATGACTCAACCAACTGAAGACCTACCTCTGGCAAGCGAGGCGGAGCATTTCGCGTTGGACTTTCCATACCAAAAGTCGGTAAAGGTCCGACGCGATTTAAAGCATTTTGAACTCTGGCTGCGGGACGTCTACAAATCGACGATCGATGGACCGATCCCTTTAGCCTATATCTACAAGGACTTCTTCCTCAGTCACATCACACTTTATCCAAGCGCGATGATGCCTGGTCGCTTACTGCCTGCAGACTTGGAGCGTGAACTGCTTAGGTCTGGGGTACTGGATGGTGGCGAACTCAGTTGCCAGCAAGTAGCCTCGATGGTTCTGTCGGTTCTCCGCTGGCAACACCACCGATACAAAAAAATAGATATCCACAAGCTAATGCACGAGCTGATCCCTTTTTACCGGCAGCTCAGGAAGATGACGCGTAATCAGGAGCTCACCTACAAATCAGCACTTGAGTCTAAGAGAGTTCTGAATGTGTTCCGCCGCCATCTGGCAACGGGCCCCCAATCCGCGCGCGATTTAGTCATTATCCTGCTGACATGGGGTTTTGGCTGCAGTCCGTCAGAGCTAACCCGGCTGTCCTTTGACGACCTTGAGATAAACAGAAGATCTCTACAGTGGGGGTGCCTCTGCTCTGGCACTCCATTAAAACTGGATCAGTTGACGGCCCTCAGCATCTATATCCTCTTATGTGAAAACCTTGATCTAATGGGCCACTTTCACTTGCTACTGAATCGACAGGATGACTCAACCTGGCGCGCCTTATCAGAAGGCGAGGTGGAAGTGATCTTGGAACACCATTATCGGTATGCGGGCGCTCTGTATGGATTTGAGCATTACTCCGTCCCAACCGGGCTCCCAACACCAGATCTCTTACCTCAGGAGGAGGCGGCATTTACCAAAATGCTGAAAATGTACACAAAAAACATATTTGCTGCTAACCGCCGGACTGAGGAGGAGCACGAGCACGATGACTGGGATGCCGCCGTTCGAAAAATATCGCTACAGTGCACTTCGATAGAAGGTAAGACCGTCACGGCTGACGAGCAAATTGATTGGGATGAGATCATCAAGCCTTGATTCAGCGAAAAACCTTAACCCAGTCCTGCTGATGAAGTGATTTTGTCTCGGCCGACGTCAATCCTAAGAGGCTTTCCTCGCAGCCCGCTTTCCATGAATGCGCCGATATAAAAGTCATCCTCGGAGGTCCAGCACTCTGCTCGGCAAAAACTACAGCCCAACAAACGGGATGTAAAAAACGTCGATAGGGAACATCGGCATGCCCCGGCGCGTCGAGACCTTTAGTCAACTCCTTCGCTTGCTCCATCTGCCGCTTGAGAAGCGTAACAATCTCACAGCCCAACATCTGTCGAAGCAACCAGCGCTCTGCTGTGGGAGTAATTATCCGTTGGAACATGTTGTGTCGTTTCTTCTCCGCTATCCATGCGACTATTTTCTTCTTACTACCTTGAGCTGAGCTCAGTAGTTCGCGTGGAACTTTTGCATAGCGCCAATGACACAACCAATCAAGGTATGCAAGGGTGCTGTAATATTTAGCAGGCAGCGAGACCCCTTGAATATCCCGCCATAACATCTCTAGTAACCGATCAGTTAAGGGGTTGTGAGAAAAATACTGCTTTTTGAAATGTCTGAAAATTGACTTTGAGATACTCACCAACTCATTCACAAGGATCTCACTAGCCACTTCGAATTCTTCCTCTTTGGACTTCATAGCGGAGGAAAAAGTAGGATATTGAGGAGGCGCAGGCTGCAATAAAGGGTCACAAGCCATTACCAGCAGGTCGCGAAATAAATTAGCCTCTACTCGTGCAAAGTACTGAGTTGACTCAGACAACTGCAGTACGTTGTCGCACTGAAGCTCTGCGGGGCCAGTAATGTCAAAGACTACGTGCTTTTTCTGGTCGACACCCAGCATCCAGTGAATCTGTCGCAAGCGCTCCATTCCAGGAGCACTTATAAAACGCAATGATTGAGGATCACGCCCTTCGCCAAGCTGGCGTCCACAGCGCCAACAGCCGTAGGGTTGCTTAAACAAGCTAGCCTTAAGCTCGTAACTCATATTTGCACCACAGTGCTGGCATTGGCCAAGCAAGCCAATTGCATGCACCGGGCAGGACTCAATAAGCGCATACTGAAACAGTGTGTAATGCCTTCCTTGCGACAGACATACCGGACAATATCTGAACTCAGAAGCCACGTGCCGATCTGAACTAATATGGGCAGGTGTCAAAAATAAGGATTTAACCTGCCGCGAACTAAGACCGAACAACTCTTGCAAGCCATCAGACCCCACAGACTCAATATAAGATAGGTTCTTGAAGTGTCTATTCCGAACGGACTGAGAGCCGCAATGCTGTTTGATGGTCTTAACCAGCGCTCCGCCGGTGATAACATTGAAGAGCGCAAACCTACAAAGGATTGAATAAATTGACTCATATGGAATATATCTTGGCCGTAACCCACAGTACCTCGGGTTAGGATGAAGCAGTTCTTCACGCAGGGTAATAATCACTTCTAGAGCAACGCACGTGCTGTTTTTGAGTTAGCTGTAGCTGCCAAAAACCAAGACTCTTTGATGAGTCTCATGCAAGCTTCCCGAGAAAGCGAGAAACTCGAACCATCATTTTCACAGTTTTCCGTCAGCAACATCTCAATGGTTTTCGTGAAATACTTCATTGGAATCTCCATGTCAGCCTTAATGCCTAGGTCATGGTATGAATCCTGGAATGCACTCCAGAGCATATCGCCATAGTCCTGCAGCCGAAGTCCAGCATCAAATGCCTCAGGCAAGAAAAATCTTGTATATGTCCAATTGGTTCCTTGCGGATAAATAGCGCTATCATAATAACTTAGGCATTCTGTAAAGTCCTCTTTATCGCGAATGCCACGAAATGGGTGTTCGTAAAGCATAAAACGGTTGACTATAGCCTCTCCCTCTTCCCCGGCCTTTAATAAAGATTCCTTTTGACTTTGCAATTGGTGCTGTCCAACCAAGATAGGCAGAAGCGTAACGCCACGATCCATTAGGTCATTGTATATGTCTTTGATCCAGTCATAGTGTATGGGCAGTAGGCGTGACGCCTCATCAATGAGCAAGATAAAAATCTTCCGCGGGTCATTGAACGCCGCATCAATGAGGAAATTCTTCAAGCGTGAGTGTTTCACGCTAGTGCTACAGTGCTCATCCCATTTGGCATGCCCAACAACTTCCAATAGGGAACCATAAAAATTCCCCTTACGAGGCGAAATATCGCGCTTTGCATTGTATATTGCTACTGGAATTTTGGGGAAGTCAATATCCAAGCATTGCCTACAGTACTGCATGGCGCTCGTTTTGCCGTAGCGAATTCGCCCATAAATAACCAAGCCAGAATCACGCCGCTTAATTACCTTAAGAACCATGGCATAGGTTTCACCGATGGAATGCGTTGGCATTAAATAGGTTCGAGTGCTAACTGGGTGTTCGTCTATGCCGATAGGCCGCATATCCTTGATATCCATGTTTTTCCCCTCTCAGAGAGTGAAGACTCTGGTCAGTTTTACGCGTTCTAGAACGGCCCTCTCTGACTCTTCAGTGCCAACAGTTTTAGCTGAAGATGGGTCATCACTGACTCGGCCTGTCTCCTTATATAAGGTGGTGGCAACACTTCGCGAGATATCCCCTACTCCCGACTTGAGACGTCGGAAAGCCTCGAAGGGCATTTCGTTACGGGCAAATTGAAATTGACCATCCTTCGTCGCCAGCCACAACTCACTCCGCACTTTAAGACTGTGCGGCTGTAGGTACCACGGGTGGGGAGGACTTAAAATCCCAACAAATGCGCCATCCTCATCCAAGAGCCTAACAAAAGAAACATCCTCTCGGGAATACTCAATGAACATAGTTCTGCCCACAGAGTCACTTCTTAGAACATCAGGGTTTTTGTACTTTAAGTATGCAAAATTTATATATGCACCGCCATATTTTGAAGAGGTGCGCACGATTACTGACTGTCGAGCCATTACGAATAGGTCCGGATCTCTGAAGGCCTCTGGTAATACGTTTGGAGGAAGAGAATTCTGATCTCGCCGCAGGCAGAATATCTCTAGCGGTGAATGTCCTTGCAACGATGAGTGGGGGCGACCATTATAGTCTGAAATTACCATATCAATGGTGCTTTTAAGTTCATCTAACGTTAGTAGCATCTTCAGAGGATTCTTCGATTTTGGAGATAAGCGCTCGATTATTTTGTCGCGGCTATCGCTACCGGTAGTGCCAATTATTCGATGTGAATAATGCTGCACAATGAACAAGAAAAATCGCTCAATAATGGCTCTATCGTTGGGTGTGTGAGGTCGACCGAACTCAGCAACACACCCTACTCGATCATGAAGAATCCGGACAACATTAGTTGCTTTGTGAGCCCAAGCATTATCAAGTTTAAGTGTCGACCAAGTTTCCCATGCGTGGCCGTGCTCACTTGGAAATCCACCAGCTGTCGCGTATTGAACACTTGGAATGGGCTGAGGCGGCCGTTGATGAGGCGTCAAACTGTTAAATATTGCCTTCAACAGGTCGATTTGGTCATACGTATGGCCCAGAGCAATGGAATATCCCAACGCACAGCGTGAAAAAGGATCCATGAGCAAAAGCAACCAGACTCTTAAAATTTCGTACCTAATTGGCTGCCCATAGCTGTCAGTCTCCTCAATGACCAATCGAATATCAAGCATGTGACCGTCTGTTTCTATCTGCTGTAAAATATCGGTAGGAGGAACATTGTCATTCGAATCGGAAGTATTTCTTTGCTTCTCACCTAGCGCCTTCAACTCTCTACTTTTAGCTTTCAGATGTTCCCTCAAGGCAGAGCGCGCAAGTGTCTTTCGGTTATATGGATAATGATCCTTGCTGATTGCTAGTAAGTTGCAGTGAATTAAAAATTCATTATGTAAAACGTCAAAGCCATCACCACCCTGACTTCTTGGCTTATATGATCTAGCAGTTCTGTCCAGCCATGTCTGTATTTCAGGATAATCAGTTATCAACTTGCTAAACGCCCCTGCGTCTCCTTGGCCTCCGTCAGCACTGGAGCACTCCAAAGTCTTTGCCCTGTTATATTTTTGTTTATTATTGCGCCTATAGGGAATAGCTCCTTTGAATCCTACAATCATTCCATCGTCATCTAACGCAAGACAATTATTAATAACTCGATATAGAGTACTCCGAGGTATTCCGTATTTGTCCTCTATCTCACCTAAGGTTGCGCCTTCCTTTAGAAATGCTCGAATTGATTTAATTCTCTTCTCTGTACTCTCTCGCACATCCTTAGAAAGAAGTTCGACATCAACGCTCTTCCAAGCATCACAAGTGTTCCCGGCAGCCAGGAATTCTTTACGAGAGAAGCGAATCGACTCACCCATATCCCACCCGAAAGACATCAACCCGAGTTAGTCCGCTAATCCTTTTTTGTTGCAGATCAGATATTATTACTCTTCCACGTCTCACAAGCTCGAATAGCAGGGCCGCCGCGCCCTCCGGATACTTGTATTGCAGCTCGCGCACTGTTCCGCTTATTGTTCCATCGCACCTATCAATCACATGAAATGCAAGCTCGAGATTCCTTTCGGTATATATTTCTTTAAATTTATTAATGTAGGATAGCATGCAAAGTAAATTCTCAATGTGCACCTGCTCTTCTCTTAGGCATTTAGCTCCTAAGAACTCACTCTTAATCTCGTTTCTTATGGAATACTCCATTATCTCAATTTCAGCATTTCCAGTAATTTCACGCTTTGAAAATACAAAATTTAAACCGCCCTGCTTTTCGTACTGGAGGGCGACTGATACTCTTTCTCGATCCAAATTCAACGTGATCTGATTAACAAGCACATCTGTGATGTAGGGATTGAACTCGGCTACGGCCCAGCGCCAGAAACTGGGCCGACAGTAAAGACGTACTTGGGCACAGCTTTTTGGACTGTATGCCAAAAATTCAGGAGCCCCTGCTGGTCTACCTTTTGCTTCCTCGGTGCTGAAAGCTGGCATTTGCTTAGTCTCATAGTTTTTTTGGCGCTAAAATTCTCTAGAGATCAGTGGCTTGCAGAGTTTCAGATTTCCAGATTGGCGCGAAAGTTTCAAATTCCTAGGAATTATGGAACATATCATCGAGGACGAAGGAATATTTGGAAATATGGGGAGTGCCGACTAATAGTCAGCAGAAATAAAAAAAGCTAGAAGTTATCGTGAATTTAATTTTTTAATTTATTTAATAAAGTTTCAAATTAACTTCGTCGCACTGTTACGAAATCGCAAGCTTATTACTACGTCCGCCCGCTCATCAGGAATGATGAACTTTGCGCGACCTTTCTGCTTCGAATCCAAACGACTCTGTTTAATCAGGAGTCGCTTTGTTTGTGGCATCCCCACATCCGCACACTTACATAACGTAGATAAGCGCCAATGAGCTTCAGTACGTGGATGCTGGTGATGGGCACCCTGTTATTGATTCTCGGACTGGCCTCAACCTTTGTGCGGCTTTTGCCGGTTACAACGTAAACGCTTTATCTGGCATTCGGCCTAGCGATAGGCCCGCTCGGCTTAGGTATCTGGCAGCAGGATTTATTGGATATTTCCACCTGGCTGGAACACCTGGCGGAAATCGCTGTGCTGATTTCGTTGTTTATCGGCGGGCTAAAACTGCGTCTGCCGTTTCGCGCCCCTGAATGGCAAGCCGCTTGGTTGCTCGCAGGTCCGGTGCTCCTCGGCACCATTCTCAGCGTGACGTTAATTGCCCACTATCTATTCGGTCTGAGCTGGGGGCTATCACTGTTAATAGCGGCGATTCTCTCGCCTACCGATCCGGTGCTGGCCAGCCTGGTGCAGGTCAGTCACGCTGGGGACGAGGATCGCGTGCGTTATGCCATCTCGGGTGAAGCTGGACTGAACGACGGCATTGCCTTTCCTTTTGTAATCGCCGCGTTATTAGTTCTTCAGTTTAGTGCCCAGGCGCCCTTAAGCCCTCTGCGTGAGGCGTTCGACTGGTTTTTGATCTATGTCGTGTGGGCCGTTCCCGTGAGCTTGTTACTGGGCTATACGCTGGGACGTAACGTTGGCCGGCTGGTCATTCACCTACGTGCCCGCCAGACCGACACAACCATATCAGCCAATGATTTCCTCGCACTGGCCTTGATCGCCCTTTCCTATGTGGGTGCAGAAAGCATCGGAGGTTGGGGCTTTCTCGCGACTTTTGCCGCTGGGCTGGGCCTACGGCATGCCGAAGTGACTGCTAGCCAAGGACATGAGCAGCCCGCAGAAAAGCGGACGAGCAATTCAATGACTCGTGAAGAAGGCCAGACGCACGGAGATATCGAGTTTGGCGAAGACAAGGATGAGCATCCCAAGGTGGCCGCTGGAGCCCTGATGATGGACATCTTGTCATTTGGCAGCTTGCTGGAGCGTATCCTGGAAGTGCTGAAGGTGACCATTCTCGGCGCCCTGCTCTATCAGCACTGGGACTGGCGCGCACTGCCTCTGGGATTGGCACTATTCTGCGTGGCGCGTCCGGGCATGGTGTTACTGCTGATCGGAGGTCGGCTAATGCCACCGTCGCATCGACTGTTGATTGGATGGTTCGGCATTCGCGGCATTGGCAGCCTGTATTACCTGAGCTATTCGATCAATACGGAGCTGCCAGCGACAGTGGCGCAAACAGCCAGCGATCTGGTGCTGAGTGTGGTGGCCATGAGCATCGTATTGCACGGGCTAACCAGCCAGCCGTTGCTGGATTATTACGAACGCCTCAAGCGCCGAACATAAATGACGCAGTCTGAGCTGGGCAACTAATCGCGATCCAATAAGTGGAAGCTGGGCAACGCGACATGCCAGCGAATGGCAGCCAGACGAATCAGCAGCACCGTGAGCATGGCCACACCGGTATCCAGCCAATGTGGCGTATCGAGGGCGCGCATGCCGATAAACACCACTGCGCCGGCTATGCAGGCGGTGGCGTAGATTTCCTTCTGAAAGATCAGCGGGATCTCATTGCAGATCACATCGCGCATCACTCCGCCGGCGACACCGGTCATCACGCCCATGATTACAGCAGTGCTATGCGGAACGTTGTGCTGCATAGCGACCTCTGTGCCGATCACGGTAAACACCGCCAGCCCGAAGGCATCCGCCAGTAACAGACCTTTCTCGTGAATCGGCTGAGTCATGCGTACCCAGACGACCGTAGCTACGGCCGCCAGTGATGCGACAACGATATACAGGTCATTGCGAATCCAGCTGACTGGATGGTTGTCCAGAATCACATCACGCAGCGTACCGCCGCCCAGTGCAGTGACGATGGCAATCACCAGCACGCCGAACAGGTCCATGGACTTGCGCCCGGCCATCAGCGCGCCGGTTATGGCGAATACCGCCACGCCGAAAAGATCAGCCAGATAGAACAGTTGAGCCATGCTGACCTCAGGACGACACGGGGGTACGCATGGTGACGAACTCTTCGGCAGCCGTTGGGTGTACGCCAATGGTTTCATCAAACAATTGCTTGGTGGCTCCGGCCTTGAGTGCCACCGCCAAGCCCTGAACGATTTCGCCGGCGTCCGGCCCGACCATATGGCAACCGAGCACACGGTCTGTGGCAGCGTCCACCACCAGTTTCATCAAGGTGCGTTCCTGGCTTTCAGTCATGGTCAGTTTCATCGGTCGGAAGCGGCTTTCGAAAACCTGGACGCTGTAGCCCTCCTCCTTCGCCTGCTCTTCGCTAAGCCCGACCGTGCCTATATTGGGTAGGCTGAATACCGCCGTCGGGATCATCCGGTAGTCGACCTTGCGGTATTCCTCTGGCTTGAACAGGCGTCTTGCGACAGCCATGCCTTCGGCCAGCGCTACCGGAGTCAGCTGCACACGACCGATCACATCGCCGATGGCGAGAATCGAGGGTGTGCTGGTCTGGTATTGCTCGTCCACTTCGATAAAGCCACGCTTATCCAGCTGCACATGGGTATTTTCCAGGCCCAGGTTATCCAGCATGGGTCGGCGGCCGGTGGCGTAAAAGATACAGTCGGCTTCCAGCGCTCTACCGTCCTTGAGCGTGGCTAACAGGCTGCCGTCGGCTTGTTTATCGATACGGGCGATGTCGCTGTTGAACTGCAGATCGACACCGCGCTTGTTCAACTCATCCTGCAGGTGCAGACGCACGGCCTTATCGAAGTCACGCAGGAACAGATCGCCGCGATAGAGCAACGAGGTTTTTGCGCCAAGGCCGTTGAAGATCGAGGCAAACTCTACGGCGATATAACCACCGCCCACGACCAGTACCCGCTTGGGCAGTTGCTCAAGAAAGAAAGCTTCATTCGAGCCGATGGCATGTTCATGCCCCGGAACTTCCGGAATTTGCGGCCAGCCGCCGGTGGCAATCAGGATATGTTTGGCGCTGTAGCGTTTACCGCCCAGCTCGACAGTATGGTCATCGACAATCCGCGCGTGGCCTTCCAGCAAGGTCACGCCGCTGTTCACCAGCAGGTTGCGGTAGATGCCATTGAGTCGTTCGATTTCACGGTTCTTGTTGCTGATCAGGGTCGACCAGTCGAAGCGAGCCTCGCCCAGCGCCCAGCCAAACCCCTGAGCCTGTTCGAAGTCATCGGCGAAATGCGCTCCATAGACCAGCAGCTTTTTCGGTACACAGCCGACGTTGACGCAGGTGCCACCCAGGTAACGGCTTTCAGCAACCGCCACGCGTGCGCCATAGCCGGCGGCAAATCGCGCAGCCCGCACACCGCCAGAACCGGCACCAATCACAAACAGGTCAAAGTCGTAGGTCATTTCAGCCTCCAGAGCAGGCCACCAGCATACCCCAAGGCGTGCCAGGGCCTAAACTTGATGCATGCAGAACAGGAGAGCATTTATGCGCCCTACCCTTACTCATCTGGCCTTGCACGTGCCTGATCTCGATGCCTGTGTGAGCTTTTACGAGCAGTTCTGCGCGATGCAGGTGATTCACCAGCGCGCGGGCAAAGGATCACGAATTGTCTGGATGGCCGAACAGGGTAAGGAACACCGCTTTATTTTTGTGATCATGCCGGGCGGACAGGATCGCCAATTGGCTGTGGATGATTACAGCCACTTTGGCTTTGCCCTGGAAAGTCGAGAACAGGTCGATAGCATCGCAGCCCGAGCGCGAGTAGCAGGCTGTCTGGTCTGGGAGCCGCGTGATGAACCCTTTCCTGTAGGCTACTACTGTGGGCTACGTGACCCCGCAGGCAACTATGTGGAGTTCAGCTACGGCCAGCCGCTAGGGCCTGGTGCTGAGCAGATACCCTTGCCCTGAATGCACACAGCCACCCGAAGGTGGCTGTGTATTATCGCGCCAGGCGCCTGATTAATAGGCCTTGCCGGTTTTGTAGAGGTTTTCGAAGCAGAAGTTGGTGGCGTCGATATAGCCTTCAGCACCACCGCAATCAAAGCGTTTGCCTTTGAACTTGTAAGCCATCACGCAACCATTCTGCGCCTGCTTCATCAGCGCGTCGGTGATCTGAATTTCCCCGCCCTTACCTGGCTCGGTCTGTTCAATCAGATCGAAGATATCCGGGGTAAGAATGTAGCGACCGATGATCGCCAGATTCGACGGTGCATCTTCCGGCTTTGGTTTCTCGACCATGCTGTTAACCCGGTAGATATCGTCGCGAATCATCTCGCCGGAGATCACGCCATATTTGTGGGTTTCTTCTGGTGGTACTTCCTGGATAGCCACGATCGAGCAGCGGAATTGGTTATACAGCTTGACCATCTGGGTCAGCACCGCGTCACCGTCCAGGTTCAGGCACAGGTCATCGGCCAGAACCACGGCGAAAGGCTCATCACCAATCAGTGGGCGACCACAGAGAATCGCGTGGCCCAGGCCCTTCATCTCAACCTGACGGGTGTAAGAGAAGGTGCACTCTTCGATCAGGCGACGGATGCCGACCAGGTACTTTTCCTTATCGGTGTCACGAATCTGGTGCTCAAGCTCGTAGCTGATGTCAAAGTGGTCTTCCAGCGCGCGCTTACCGCGGCCAGTGATCATGGCAATTTCCGTCAACCCGGCTTCAAGGGCTTCTTCGACGCCGTACTGAATCAGCGGCTTGTTCACGATCGGCAGCATTTCCTTGGGCATGGCCTTGGTGGCTGGCAGAAAGCGGGTGCCGTAACCGGCTGCTGGGAACAAGCATTTCTTGATCATGGGAAACCTTGGGTAGATGGGGTGAAAATCGCGTGCGCAGTTTATCAGGCTGCACTGGCCTTACAATGCCCCAGCGCAGGCCGGCCAATGCCTCGGTAAAGGAACCCCAGCTCAGCCAACTGCGCGGCATCGTAGATATTGCGCCCGTCAAACAGCACGGGCATGCGCATCAAGCCGCGAATCCGGACAAAGTCAGGTTGACGGAATTGCTTCCACTCGGTGACTAGTACCAGCGCATCAGCACCTTCAACAACGCTATACGGCGAAGTGCTCAACCGCAGTTGACCGTTACAAATCGCCGGGCCGTAGCGCTCTGCCAAAGCCGTTGTAGCGACTGGATCACAGGCCTGAACGCTGACGCCAGCTGCCAGCAAGGCGTCCAGCAGAACCAGACTGGGGGCTTCACGCAGATCATCAGTACCTGGTTTAAAAGCCAGCCCCCAAAGCGCCACCACCCGCCCTTGCCAATAGCCGGAAAAATGCTCACGCAGGGCCTGGAACAGCAACGTCTTCTGTAGCGCGTTACGAGCTTCGACTGCGCGCAGGATGCCAGGTTCAATGCCTTCCTGCTCTGCGCAGCGAATCAGCGCCCGCACATCCTTGGGAAAGCACGAACCACCATAGCCGCAACCGGCGTAAATAAAGTGAGTGCCAATGCGTTTGTCGCTGCCAATGCCACGCCGCACATCCTCGATGTCGACATCCAGGCGCGAGCAGAGGCTGGCCATTTCGTTGATAAAGGAAATTTTGGTGGCCAAAAAAGCGTTGGCGGCATATTTGCTGAACTCTGCCGCCCGCAGCCCCATGCAGAGTAAACGCTCGTGATTGCGCAGAAACGGCGCATACAGACGGCGTAACAGCGCATGGCCCTGCGGTTCATCACAGCCGACAATCACGCGATCCGGCCGCATAAAGTCGTCAATCGCCGAGCCTTCCTTGAGAAATTCCGGGTTACTTGCCAGCGTCACCGCAAAGCGTTTGCCGCGTTTGCTTAATCGATTGTTGATGCGCTGGGCAACACGCTCTGCCGTACCCACCGGCACCGTTGATTTATTCACCACCACGCAGTTCTGCTCAAGCAAATCGCCTAGCTCATCGGCAACGGCCAGGACATGGGACAAGTCTGCGGAGCCGTCCTCCCCGCTCGGCGTGCCTACCGCGATAAAGATGATCTCAGCCTTCGTGATGCCTTCATTGAGGTGCTGACTAAAACTCAGCTGACCGCTACTCAGGTGGGTCTGCAGCATGGCCTCCAGCCCAGGCTCGTAAATCGGCGACTGGCCATGGGCAAGCCGAGCCACACGTTGCGCATCGCGCTCAATGCAGATCACCCGATTGCCCATTTCGGCAAAACAGGCTGCCGATACCAGCCCCACGTATCCTGCGCCAATCACACAAATCCGCATCGCCTGCACTCCTCACTGAGTTACCGCGATTGCAGCTAAAGCAGATGGCATGCGTATGACATAAGTACGACACTCGGGTGACAGCACTTGATAAGCCGTGCGCACAAATTTCAGGCACAAAAAAACCGGCTACGAAGGCCGGTTCTAGTGGATTTCAGGTTCATACAGGAACATCTGAAAACATGTACATGGTGCCCGAAGCCGGAATCGAACCGGCACGAGGTTACCCTCGAGGGATTTTAAGTCCCTTGCGTCTACCGATTTCGCCATTCGGGCGGTAGCGCTACGTTGTAAGGCTTGGACTATATACAGCCCTTCGATGCCTAGCAAGGTTTCAAACTAAAATGAAAAAGCCTCGTAAATCATTGATCTACGAGGCTTTTCTAATTGGAGGCTGAGGTCGGAATCGAACCGGCGTTCACGGATTTGCAATCCGGTGCATAACCACTCTGCTACTCAGCCTTGAAACTAAACGGACCGTGTAAAACGGCCCGTTGAAAATGGAGCGGGAAACGAGACTCGAACTCGCGACCCCGACCTTGGCAAGGTCGTGCTCTACCAACTGAGCTATTCCCGCTTGTCGTGCTGACGGCCGCCATTCTATAGCTTCAGAACGGCCCGTCAACCCCTTGATTCAAAAAAGCTTATTTCTTTTCCGAGGTGATTCGCAGGTGTGGCCATGCAGCCAACAGGTACTGCGCCATCGACCACAGGGTGAGTACGGCAGCAATGATCAACAGGACGTAACCTAGTACAACCCAGGCAGTAAACGTTGGCGGATTAGCCAGCAAAATCACCAAAGCGACCATCTGAGCGGCTGTTTTCCATTTGGCAAGCTTTGAAACCGCGACATGCGCTCTGGCGCCCAATTCGGCCATCCACTCACGCAGTGCAGACACAACAATTTCACGGCCGATGATGATTGATGCTGACAGGGTCAACCAGAGGTTGGCGTGTTCGGCCACCAGTAATACCAGGGCCACCGCCACCATGAGTTTGTCAGCAACGGGATCAAGAAATGCGCCAAAAGGTGTGCTCTGCTCCCAGCGACGGGCCAAATAACCATCCAGCCAGTCGGTTGCAGCCGCGATTGAAAACACTGCACTCGCCGCCCAGTAGCTCCAACTGAAGGGAAGGTAAAACAGCAGAATAAACACCGGTATCAGTAATACGCGGAGCACAGTAAGCAGGTTGGGGATATTCATCGACACAACTTGGCGGTAAAGAGAGTCGGCATTCTACTCACTGTGCAGGGCCGCATAAATCAACTCAGCGAGTTTTTTGCTGATTCCAGGTGCTTTGGCAATTTCTTCGATGCTGGCACGTGATAACTCTTGCAGCCCACCAAAATGATTAAGCAGCTCACGCCGGCGCTTAGGCCCTACGCCCGCGACGTCCTCCAGTGTTGAGGTGCGACGGGTTTTACCGCGACGGGCACGATGTCCGGTGATAGCAAACCGGTGCGATTCATCGCGGATTTGCTGTATCAGATGCAACGCTGGTGAATTCCCCGGCAAGGTGAACTCATGTGCGGCGTCATTCAGGTAGAGGGTTTCCAAACCCGGTTTGCGCGTGGTGCCTTTGGCGACGCCGAGCAGAATCAGGTCTGGCACCGACAGCTCTTCGAGCACTTCACGGGCCATGGCCAGCTGCCCTTTGCCACCATCGACCAAGAGGATGTCCGGCAGCTTGCCTTCGCCATCCTTGATCTTACTGAAGCGCCGAGTGAGCGCTTGATGCATGGCTGCATAATCGTCACCCGGCGTCACACCCTCAATGTTGTAGCGGCGGTAATCGGATTTCAGCGGCCCCTCGGGGCCGAATACCACACAGGAGGCCACGGTCGCCTCGCCGCTGGAATGACTGATGTCAAAGCACTCCAGGCGCTGCGGCACTTCATCCATATCCAGCGCTTCGGCCAGGGCGTCAAAGCGCGCGGCAACGTGCTGTCGATTGGCTAGGCGCGCCGCCAGCGCCTGCTCCGCATTGGTCACAGCCAACTGCTGCCAGCGCGCGCGGGTACCGCGAACGCGGTAGCTGATGCTCAGTTCGCGACCGCGCAGCTCATCGATGGCGGCGATCAATGTGGGGAGGTCTTCGTGCTGCGCATTGACGATAAGCTCGCTCGGCAGATCGCGTTCCTGACTGCTCAAGTAATACTGCGCGAGGAAGGCCAGCAGTACGTCACTGCCCTCCTCCTCAATCGCCACCTGCGGAAAAAAGTTTTTACTGCCGAGCACTCGGCCACCACGCACGCTGATCAAATGTACGCATGCGCCACCGGGATTGACCATGGCCGCGACCACGTCCACATCACCGGTTCCACCTTCCATACTCTGCTGGTCTTGAACCCGGCGCAGCAGCGATATCTGGTCGCGTAATCCGGCAGCCCGCTCAAAGTCGAGGGCCATGGCGGCAGCCTGCATGCCGCTGGACAGCTCATCGGTCAGGGCATTGCTGCGCCCCTCAAGAAACATCACCGAATGGCGTACGTCATCAGCATATTCAGCGGGCTCTACCAGGCCGACACAGGGGCCTTTGCAGCGTTTGATCTGGTACTGCAGGCAGGGTCTTGTGCGATTCTTGTAGAAACTGTCCTCGCACTGGCGCACCAGAAAAGTTTTTTGCAGCAGGTTAAGGCTTTCGCGAATGGCACCTGCGCTGGGATACGGGCCGAAGTACCTGCCTTTCTGCTTTTTCGCGCCGCGGTGAATACTCAGGCGTGGGAAGTCGCCGTCGGAAAGCAGCACATAGGGATAGGACTTATCATCGCGCAGCAGAATATTGTAAGGCGGGCGCCATTCTTTGATCAGCGTCTGCTCAAGCAGCAGGGCTTCGGTTTCGTTGGCGGTGATGGTTGTTTCGATCTGGGCGATTCGGCCGACCAGTGCGGCCGTCTTTGGCGCTAAGCCGCTCTGGCGGAAGTAGCTGGCCAGGCGCTTTTTCAGGTTTTTGGCTTTGCCGACATACAGCAGTTTGGTGTCCACATCGAACATGCGGTACACGCCAGGGCGACCGCTGCAGGTGGAGAGGAATGCGCTGGAGTCGAAAGCGGCAGGACTGTTATCAAGTGTTGGCATCAATCATGCCGTGGCGTACGGCTAGCAGGGCCAGTTCGACATCACTGGTAATCGAGAGCTTTTCAAAGATGCGATAGCGGTAGGTATTCACGGTTTTCGGCGACAGGCAAAGCTTATCGGAAATGGCCTGAACCTTTTGGCAGCCTGCAATCATCAGTGCGATCTGAATTTCGCGCTCGGACAGTAAGTCGAACGGTGAGTTACTGCTCTGTGGCTGAAATGACTTGAGTGCCAGCTGCTGGGCAATCTGCGGACTGATATAGCGTTGCCCGCTGAATACCATGCGAATCGCCTGAACCATTTCTTCCAGCGCAGCGCCCTTAGTGAGATAGCCAGCGGCACCAGCTTGCAGGAGGCGCGTGGGGAAAGGGTCTTCCTCACATACGGTTACGGCAACAACTTTAAGATCAGGATGGCTGCGAATCAGCTTACGGGTGGCTTCAAGACCACCGATACCCGGCATTTTGATGTCCATCAGAACAACGTCAGGTTTCAGCTCGCGGGCTTTTTTCAGTGACTCTTCGCCTGATTCGGCTTGGCCGACCACCTGTAAACCGTCGATATCGGCCAGCATACGAGTAATGCCGGTACGTACCAGGTCGTGGTCATCAACAACGAGAACTCTGATCAAGCGTCACCCCGGTCGACATCAACTGCGTTGAGCAGTTGCTGGGTTGAAAGTCTGGTGCCAGTGGCCACCAGCTTGGCGCATAACCGTCAAAAGGCAAGCGCCAATAAGTGAGCGCTAAATGACGGCCAGAGAAAATATGGCGGAAGCGGTGAGATTCGAACTCACGGAAGAGTTTCCCCTTCGACGGTTTTCAAGACCGTTGCATTCAACCGCTCTGCCACGCTTCCGGCGTTTGCGGGCGGCAATCTTACCCGAACGCAACACGCTGTCAAACTCTGCGTGTTGGCTCTTTATTCGCCTCTGCTATGATCGGGTCTGACTTTGGTCACGGAACCATCAGCCATTTCAGGAGTGTCGCCATGAACGAACACAATTATGCACTTGACCATACGCAGGTTGAGCAGCAAGAAGTCAGCCGCGTCCTGCGCAACACATATGGCATGCTAGCCATCACCCTGGCCTTCAGCGGCTTGGTGGCGTACATCGCGCAGCGCGCCAATGTGCCTTACCCGAATATCTTTGTGGTGCTGATCGGCTTCTATGGTCTGTTCTTCCTCACCGCCAAACTACGTAATTCGGCTTGGGGCCTGGTTTCGACCCTCGCTCTGACCGGCTTTATGGGCTACACGCTCGGCCCAATCCTTAATCGCTACATGGGCATGGCCAACGGTGCTGAAGTTGTGAGCTCGGCCTTCGCCATGACGGCCCTGGTGTTCTGCGGCCTGTCGGCTTACGTGCTGACCACTCGTAAAGACATGAGCTTCCTCAGTGGCTTCATCACTGCGGGTTTCTTTGTCCTGCTGGGCGCGATGGTTGCTGGCTTCTTCTTCGAGATTAGCGGTCTGCAACTGGCTATCAGCGCAGGTTTCGTGCTGTTCTCCTCGGCCTGCATCCTGTTCCAGACCAGCGCAATCATCCATGGCGGTGAGCG
The DNA here is from genome assembly GCF_012985775.1 of Pseudomonas sp. WS 5011. Classification (NCBI taxonomy): domain Bacteria; kingdom Pseudomonadati; phylum Pseudomonadota; class Gammaproteobacteria; order Pseudomonadales; family Pseudomonadaceae; genus Pseudomonas; species Pseudomonas sp. WS 5011. The sequence continues at coordinate 81,314 of NZ_JAAQXA010000013.1, read as the reverse complement.
CAACTACATCATGGCGACCATCAGCCTGTATGTATCGATCTACAACCTGTTCGTCAGCCTGCTGCAGATTTTCGGCATCATGGGCAGCGACGACTGATTTAAATTGCTGTGAAAAGCCCGCTCCGGCGGGCTTTTTTATGCTTGCCATCCATGGCTCGCCCCCTCCGGGCCGTCGCTAGCGACGTTAAAAATGACTCCCTGTCATTTTTTATGCCTGCCGCGCGCATCTTGGCGGCCCAAGCTTTATCATTCCGCCAAATTGGCTCGCCAGGTTTGCTATGAAGTTCGCCATCGCACTGTTCTCTCCTCCCCATGCGCCCTCCTCGCGCCGTGCGCTGCGTTTTGCGCAGGCTGCATTGGCGGGCGGGCATGAGATCGTGCGGCTGTTCTTTTATCAGGACGGCGTACACAGCGCCTCGAGCAATGTGGTTTGCGCGCAGGATGAGGTGGACCTACCCCTCGAATGGCGAGAATTTGTGCAAGCGCAGCAACTGGATGGCGTGGTGTGTATCGCCGCCGCCTTACGCCGTGGCGTGTTGAATGACGATGAAGCCCAGCGCTACTCGCGTACGGCTGCCAACCTAGATGCTCCTTGGGAGCTTTCCGGCCTGGGCCAGTTGCACGAAGCGGCGCAGCTGGCGGATCGCCTAGTGTGCTTTGGAGGGCCTTGAAATGAGCAAGTCGCTGTTGATCATCAGCCGCCAAGCGCCTTGGTCCGGCCCCAGTGCGCGGGAAGCGCTGGATATCGCGCTGGCCGGCGGCGCCTTCGATTTGCCGATTGGCATGCTATTTCTCGATGACGGTGTATTCCAGCTGAGCAGCGCGCAGCAACCGGCCACCCTGCAGCAGAAAGACCTCAGCGCCAACCTGCAGGCCCTGCCGATGTTTGGTGTCGAGGCGCTGTATGTTTCGCAGCGCAGCCTGGCCGAACGTGGCCTGCAGGATCAACCCAGCAGCCTCGATGTCGAGCGCCTCGATGATTCCTCAATAAGCGCCTTGATTGAACGTTACGACCAGGTGATTACGCTCTGATGGCTACCTTGCACGTACTTTCGCACTCGCCCTTTACCGATAGCCGCCTGAGCAGTTGCCTGCTCATTCTCGGCAGCCAGGATGCCCTGCTGCTCTGCGGTAATGCCGTATACGCCTTGCAGGACGGCAGCGCGCAGCGTCAGGCGCTTGAATTGATGCCTGAAAGCATTGCGCTGTATGCGTTGGATGAAGACGTGCAGGCTCGCGGCCTTGTGTTCCCAGCCCGCCTCACACTGGTCGATTACCCTGGCTTCGTTGCGCTGAGCTGCCAATACGACAAGGTAAACACCTGGCTATGACCACGCTGAATGTTGAGGGTCGCAGCCTGGCTCTGGACAAAGACGGCTATCTGCTCGACCTGGCGGATTGGTCCGAAACTACCGCGCACGCCCTGGCGCAACGTGAAGGCATCAGCCTGAGTGCCGAGCACTGGGAAATCCTTTGGCTGGTGCGCAGCTTTTACGACGAATTTCAGTTGTCCCCGGCCAACCGTCCGCTGATCAAATTTATAGCCGTGAAAATCGGCGCCGAGAAAGGCAATAGCCTGAACCTCAATCGCCTGTTCAATGGCGCTCCCGCCAAACTCGCCGCCAAGCTGGCGGGCCTGCCCAAACCGACCAATTGCCTATGAACCTTGTTACTCCGCCGGAACATCCTTTCGCTCAATTTGTACGCATTCTAGGTAAGGGCAAGCGTGGCGCACGTAACCTGACTCGCGAGGAAGCCCGAGATGCCATGGACATGCTGCTTGAGGGGAAGGTCGAAGACACCCAGTTGGGTGCCTTTTTGATGCTGTTGCGGCACAAGGAAGAAAGCGCCGAGGAAATGGCCGGCTTTGCCGAAGCCGTGCGCGCGCGCCTGCAGGCGCCAGCGATTCAGGTGGACCTGGATTGGCCGAGCTATGCCGGGAAGAAGCGCCACCTACCGTGGTTCCTGCTAGCCGCCAAAGCACTGGCCAATAGCGGTATTCGCATCCTGCTGCATGGCGGCGGCCCACACACAGCCGGGCGGATGTACAGCGAACAGCTGCTCGAAACCCTGCACATTCCACTGTGCCGCAACTGGGATAGCGTCGAGCAGGCATTGGCACACCAGCACCTGGCGTTTATCCCGCTGGGCGACTGGATGCCGCAACTGCAACGCATGATCGACCTGCGCAATATCCTCGGCCTGCGCTCACCGATTCATTCCCTGGCGCGCATTCTCAACCCGCTGGGCGCGCGTTGCGGCCTGCAGAGCATCTTTCATCCGGGTTATCAGGCAGTACACCGTGAAGCCAGCCAGTTGCTCGGCGATAGCGCTGTAGTTATCAAAGGTGAAGGCGGCGAAATCGAGATCAACCCGGACGCCACCAGCCACCTGTATGGCACGGCTAATGGCGACAACTGGGATGAGGAATGGCCGGCGCTGTCGGCGCTGCGCCACGTCAAACCGGAATCATTGCAGCCTGCTCACCTGGCCGCGTTCTGGCGTGGTGAAGTGGCCGATGATTACGGCCAGCTTGCCGTAATCAGCACCATGGCTCTGGCCTTGCGCGCCCTCGGCGAACCGCGTGAACAAGCCCTGGAGCGCGCCGCCCAGATGTGGGCGGCGCGCAATCAGACGCTGGCCTGAGACCCTTCGAACCAGGCCAGTTTCTCCCGCAGCTGCACCACTTCGCCGACTATGACCAACGTCGGCGCATGCACCTCATGCTCCGCCACCAGCTCCGCCAGATTGGCCAGGGTGCCAGTAAACACCCGCTGGTTCTGCGTGGTGCCCTGCTGGATCAATGCTGCCGGGGTTGTCGCGGCGCGGCCATGGGCAATCAGCTGCTGACAGATGATCGGCAAACCCACCAGCCCCATATAAAACACAAGAGTTTGACTGCTGGCGGTGAGTTCATTCCAGGGTAAATCACTGCTGCCATCTTTCAGGTGACCGGTAACAAAACGCACCGACTGCGCATGGTCTCGGTGGGTCAGCGGAATCCCAGCATAAGCGGCGCAGCCAGAGGCTGCGGTAATGCCAGGAACAACCTGAAAGGGGATGCCGTGGGCGGCCAGCTCTTCAATTTCCTCTCCGCCGCGGCCAAAGATGAACGGATCTCCGCCTTTAAGACGTAGCACCCGCTTACCTTCTTTGGCCAGATTGACCAAGCGCTGGTTGATCTGCTCCTGCGGTACGGCATGCTCGGCACGCCGTTTGCCGACATAAATGCGCTCGGCATCACGGCGGCACAGTTCGATAATCGCAGGTGCCACCAGGCGGTCATACAACACAACATCGGCTTGCTGCATCAGGCGCAAGGCGCGGAAGGTCAGCAAATCAGGATCACCCGGCCCTGCGCCAACCAGATACACCTCGCCCAAGGTGCGCGGGGCAATGCCGGCAATTTTCTCTTCCAGCAGACGCTGACCTTCCTGCAGCTTACCGGCGAATACGCTTTCGGCCACCTGGCCCTGGAACACATCCTCCCAGAACACCCGGCGCTGCTGCACATCGGGGAAGAGCCCTTTGACCTGGGCACGAAAACGTTTGGCCAGACCAGCCAGCTGGCCATAGGTCGCGGGAATCCACGTCTCGATCTTGGCGCGAATCAGCCGCGCCAATACAGGAGCATCGCCGCCACTGGTAATCGCCACAATCAAAGGTGAGCGATCAACAATGGCGGGGAAAATCACGCTGCACAGTTTCGGCGCATCCACCACATTGACCGGAATGCCCAGGGCCTGTGCCTCAGCCGAGATTTGCGCATTCAGCGGTTCGTCATCGGTGGCCGCAATAATCAGCGCCACACCGTGAAGATCCGCCGACTGGTAATCACGCAGCAGCACCTCGCCTTGCCGAGCGCTGGCCATCTCACGCAGCTCATCGCGAATCTCCGGCGCAACCACACGCAAGGTTGCACCTGCATCACTGAGCAAGCGCGCCTTGCGAACGGCAACTTCGCCGCCACCGACCACCAGTACCAGGCGATCCTGCAGTTTGTGGAACAGGGGCAGAAAATCCATGACGCACACTCTCGATCGGATAAACAAAACGGGGCGGCACTGGCCGCCCCGTCGCAGGTAACTGAAATTCGGATTAACCGATGATTTCGATACCGCCCATATAGGGCTTCAGCACGTCCGGCACGCGGATGCTGCCGTCGGCCTGCTGGTAGTTCTCCAGCACGGCAACCAGGGTGCGACCTACTGCCAGGCCTGAGCCGTTGAGGGTGTGCACCAGCTCGGGTTTTCCAGTTTCTGGGTTGCGGTAGCGTGCCTGCATGCGACGCGCCTGGAAGTCGCCGCAGTTAGAGCACGAGGAAATCTCGCGGTACTTATCCTGGCTCGGCACCCAGACTTCCAGGTCATAGGTTTTCACCGCACCGAAGCCCATGTCACCGGTACACAACGCCAATTTGCGGTATGGCAGCTCAAGCAGCTGCAGCACGCGCTCAGCGTTGGCGGTCAGACTTTCCAGCGCTTCGAAAGATTTGCTCGGCTCGACGACCTGCACCATCTCAACCTTGTCGAACTGGTGCTGACGAATCATCCCGCGGGTATCACGACCCGATGCGCCGGCTTCGCTACGGAAGCACGGGGTGTGCGCAACAAGCTTGAGTGGCAGCTGCTTAGGGTCAAGGATCTCGCCAGCAACGATATTGGTCAGCGACACTTCAGCAGTCGGGATCAGGTAAAGATCGGCTTCGCCTTCGCGGCTGATCTTGAACAGGTCTTCCTCGAACTTCGGCAGCTGGCCGGTGCCTTGCAGCGCCGGCGCCTGTACCAAATACGGCGTGTAGGCTTCTTCGTAGCCGTGCTCGCCGGTGTGCAGGTTAATCATGAACTGTGCCAGGGCGCGGTGCATACGGGCGATGGGGCCACGCAGCACGGCAAAGCGCGCGCCGGACAGCTTGGCAGCGGTTTCGAAATCCAGCCAGCCGTGCTGCTCGCCGAGGGCAACGTGATCCTGAATCGGGAAGTCGAAGCTGCGCGGCGTGCCCCAGCGGGAGACTTCAACGTTACCCTCTTCGTCTGCACCAACCGGCACCGACTCATGCGGCAGATTGGGGATATTCAGCAGCAGGTTGTCGAGCTCGGTCTGGATGCTGTCGAGGTCACGTTTACCCTGCTCCAGATCGCTGCCCATCTGGTCCACTTCCGCCAGCAGCGGCGCGATGTCTTCACCGCGCTGCTTGGCCTGGCCAATGGATTTAGAGCGACTGTTGCGCTCGGCCTGCAGCTGCTCGGTGCGGGTCTGAAGAGTCTTGCGCTGGGCTTCTAACGCTTCAAAACGCGCAACATCAAGGACAAAGCCACGGGCAGCCAGGCGCTCGGCCACTTCATGGAGCTGGGTACGAACGAGTTTGGAATCAAGCATGTTCTGGTCTCAACACTTCACAAGGGTTTGCATGGCTATGGCCATGACGCGCAATGCCGCGCAATGCCGCGCAGTTTAAGGCTTTAGCGGGGGGAAGTGCCAATCGACAACGCCGTTACTGACACAGACGCGCCAAGCTAAGTCCCGCCCAGGTCGCTAGCAGGCTACCCAACACGCTGACTGCCGCATAGCCCAGAGCCAACGGTAGCTGACCGCTCTCCAGCAGGCGCACGGTGTCGAGGGAAAAAGATGAAAAGGTGGTCAGGCCGCCGAGAAAGCCAACAATCAGCCCCGCGCGCAACTCAGGCGGCAGCTCAGGGCGCAGCAGGAACAGGCCATACAGGTAGCCGATCAGCAGGCAACCGAGAATATTCACCGCCAGGGTCGCGCCGTAGAAGTGCTGCGGCCAGTTTGCGCTGACCCAGTTGGCCGTGGCGAAGCGCAGCAGCGTGCCGAACATACCGCCTAGGGCTACGGCAACCACTACACCGATCATGGTTTTCTCCGCTGCCGAGGGCTATTGCGGTCCTGGCTTTTCAAATGCTGCAGCTTGTCGCGAATCTTCAACTCAAGACCACGTGGCACTGGCTGGTAATACTCGCGTGGCTCGAAGGTTTCCGGAAAGTAATCCTCGCCTGCCGCATAGGCATCGGGTTCATCGTGGGCGTAGCGGTATTCGTCGCCATAGCCCAACTCTTTCATAAGTTTGGTCGGCGTATTACGCAGGTGCAGTGGGACTTCCTGCGAGCCATGCTCGGCAGCGTCACGCTTGGCGGCGTTGAAGGCGTTGTAGACCGCATTACTTTTCGGCGCGCAGGCGAGGTAGACAATCGCCTGAGCCACTGCCAGCTCGCCCTCGGGACTGCCCAGGCGCTCTTGTACATCCCAGGCGTTTAGGCACAGGGTCAGCGCCCGTGGGTCGGCGTTGCCGATGTCTTCGCTGGCCATGCGCACCACGCGCCGGGCGATATACAGCGGATCACAGCCTCCATCGAGCATGCGCGCAAACCAGTACAGCGCGCCGTCGGGGTTGGAGCCACGCACGGATTTGTGTAGCGCCGATATCTGGTCGTAGAAGGCTTCGCCGCCCTTGTCGAAGCGCCGACGGGTATCGCCAAGCAGATTGAGCAGCAACTCGCTGCTGATCTCGCTGCCGTCTTCGGCCAGATCCGCAGCGTTTTCCAGAAAATTGAGCAAGCGCCGGCCATCACCATCGGCGGCGGCTTGGAGAATCTGGAAGCTTTCTTCTGGAAGGCTAAGTTTGCGCTCGCCCAGGCCCTTTGGGTCGCTCAAGGCGCGATCGACCAGTTTGCGCAGCGCGCTTTCATCCAGGCTTTTCAGCACATACACGCGGGCGCGTGAGAGCAAGGCGTTGTTCAACTCGAATGACGGGTTTTCCGTGGTGGCGCCGATAAAGATCAGCGTGCCGTCTTCCACGTAAGGCAGGAAGGCATCCTGCTGCGACTTGTTGAAGCGGTGCACTTCATCGACAAACAGGATGGTCTGACGGCCATATTGCGCGGCATGCTGCTGCGCGACTTCCACTGCCTGACGAATCTCCTTGACCCCGGAAAGTACCGCAGAAATCGTCTCGAAATGCGCATCGGAAACCTGCGCCAGCAGCCGCGCCAGGGTGGTCTTGCCGACGCCTGGCGGGCCCCAGAAGATCATCGAGTGCAGCGCGCCCTGCTCCAGCGCTTCACGCAAAGGTTTGCCACGAGCCAGCAAGTGCTCCTGACCGACGTACTCATCCAGGCTGGCTGCACGCAAACGGGCAGCCAGGGGTTGAGCAACGGGAGCCTTGCGAAACAGATCCATGACTGCGGGTTAACGCCTCTGCTTTGAGCTTTCTACTCTTGAATCACGTCCGCGCCGGCCGGAATCTCGAAGGTGAACTGCGCATCGTCCTGTGGCTCATTCATTTTCACATTGAGGAAAAGAATGTTGGTGCGCTGGCCGATGCTGTCGATCAGCTGCATATCGTTGAGCACCTTGTTGCGGAACGACAGACGCAGGCTGTCGAACAGGGTGTCCTTGGATTTTGGCTTGAGAATAAAGTCGACCACGTTGCCACCTTCTTTGTGGCTGATCTCGAAGTTCTCACGGATCTTCGACACATCGCCGGACAGCAGCAGCGCCGGGGTGTGGGTCAGGCGCTGATCGAGGGTCTGAATGGTCACCTGTTGCAGGTCCGGGTCATACAGCCAGACCTTCTCGCCGTTGGAAACCAGCAGCTGCTCCATCGGCGCATCGGTGTGCCAGCGGAACAGGCCCGGACGTTTCAGCGCGAGCTGGCCAGCAGTTTCCTGCAGCTGGGTACCACTGCCGTCTAGGGTCAGCTGGGAAAAGCGTGCGTTGATGGTCTGCGCCTGGTTAAGCAGCTCGGTCAAACGCTGCACTGCAACTTCATCGTCGGCCATGGTGGCAACGCTGGTAAAACTCAGTACGGTCAGCAACAACATGCGAATTAGGCGCATGGGACTCCTTATCAGATCGGGCTAGGCGTTAATCGCGAACGGGGCTTGGTGCTATGACCTCGCGAGAGCCATTGGTGTTCATTGAGGTGACGACGCCGGCCATTTCCATGGCCTCGATCATCCGTGCGGCTCGGTTGTAGCCGATCTTCAGCTTGCGCTGCACCGCAGAAATAGAGGCACGGCGGCTTTCCAAAACGAAATTGACTGCTTCGTCGTAAAGCGGATCGGACTCGCTGCCTTCACTGCCTTCGCCGCTGCCACCCTCAAAGCCGCTACCGGACTCTTCAGCGCCGGCCAGGATGTCATCGATATAGTCAGGCGTGCCGCGCTGCTTCCAAGCCTCAACCACGCGGTGTACTTCCTCGTCGGAGACGAAAGCGCCGTGCACGCGAATCGGTAAGCCGGTGCCCGGCGGCATATAGAGCATGTCACCGTGGCCCAGTAGCTGTTCGGCGCCGCCTTGGTCGAGGATGGTGCGCGAGTCGATCTTGCTCGATACCTGGAACGCCATACGGGTCGGGATGTTGGCCTTGATCAGACCGGTGATCACATCCACCGAGGGGCGCTGGGTCGCGAGAATCAGGTGAATCCCCGCGGCACGGGCTTTCTGCGCGATACGGGCGATCAGCTCTTCAACCTTCTTGCCGACGATCATCATCATGTCGGCGAACTCGTCGACCACCACCACGATGGTCGGCAAGGTTTTCAGCAGCGGCGCTTCGTCGTGCATGCTTTCGCGCTTGTACAGCGGATCACTCAGCGGCTCGCCCGCCTCTTCGGCGTCTTTGACCTTGCGGTTGAAGCCGGCCAGGTTGCGCACGCCCATCTTCGACATCAGCTTGTAGCGACGCTCCATCTCGGCCACCGACCAGCGCAGGGCGTTGGCGGCTTCCTTCATGTCGGTCACCACCGGGCACAGCAGGTGCGGAATGCCTTCGTAGATCGACAGTTCGAGCATTTTCGGGTCGATCATGATTAAGCGCGCCTCTTCCGGCGTGGACTTGAACAGAATCGACAGAATCATTGCGTTGACCCCGACCGATTTACCCGAGCCGGTGGTACCGGCCACCAGCAGGTGGGGCATCTTCGCCAGGTCGGTGATCACTGGCTTGCCGCCGATGTCATGGCCCAGAGCCAGGGTAACCGGCGACTTAGCTTCGTCGTACTCGGGCGACGACAGCACTTCGGAGAAGCGCACGATCTGCCGGTCTTCGTTGGGGATTTCGATACCGACGGTGGTCTTTCCCGGAATTACTTCCACCACGCGTACGCTGATGATCGCCATCGAGCGCGCCAGATCCTTGGCCAAACCGGAAATCCGGCTGACCTTGACCCCAGCTGCGGGCTGGATCTCAAAACGGGTAATCACCGGACCCGGATGCACCGACTCGACGATAACCTCGACGCCAAACTCCTTGAGCTTGATCTCAAGCAGGCGCGACATGGCTTCCAGGTATTCGGGAGAATATTTCTTCTGAACTTTCTCGGCCACATCGAGGATCGAAATCGGCGGCAGACTGCCGGCCAGAGCGCTGTCTTCAAACAGGTTGACCTGCTTCTCTTTCAGCACGCGTTTGCTCGGCTCAGGCGCTTTCGGCGCGGCCGGCGGCGTGATCACCGGTGCTGGGCGGTTGACCCGTTCACTCATGTGCTTATTCAGCGACTCTTCGCGCTCAATCAGGCGCTCTTTGACCTTGGCCTGTTCGCGGCGATCCAGCACGATTGGCGCGGAGACTTCACTGACGCGCTCGTCGACTTCACGCAATTGCGCCACCAGCTGCTTGCGCTCAACCCGCGCACTCCACCAGCGGTTGGCCAGACTCTGGATCAGCTCGATCAGATCAAGGGTGATCTTGCCGGTCAGGTCCATCACTTTGAACCAGGACAGATCGGTAAACACCGTTAGACCGAACAGAAACAGCGCAATCAGCAGCAGCGTACTGCCTTGCACATTCAGCGCATTGATCGCCAGCGCTCCGAGGCTTTCACCCAGCGCTCCACCTGCGGAGGCCGGCATGCTTGAGCTAGCGTGAAAATGGATATACGCCAGCGCGGCACCGGACAACACCAGAAAAACCAGGCCAATCAGCCGCCAGGAAAAAAGCCAGCCGCTCCACTGCCACGGCTGATGGCGGGCGCGGAACACCTGCAGGGTTTTTACTGCCAACAGCAGCGGGAATAGATAGGCGAAATAGCCCAGCGCCATAAACAGAATGTCGGCAAACCATGCACCGGCGCGGCCGGCGGCGTTCTGTACCTGCTCAACATTGCTGGTGTGGGTCCAGCCCGGATCGGCCGCATCGTACGTCAGCAGAGCCATCCATAGATAAAGGCAAAGTGCGCCCAGGCCAATCAGCGCGCCTTCTTTGAGTCGATAAGGCAGCTGCTGACGCCAGAGAGGGGCTTGTGCGGTTGGGCTAGATTTCTTCAAAACGCATCTGTTCCTGCGCCAGAGGCGCCGAATAATTGGTTAACGGCAATATATGAAGCGATTGTACGGGTTTAACCGCACGATACCAGACCGAGCTGTATGCATAAACAGCTATGGCGGTTGACTCCCGCTCTTCGCCCGCTTCGGTGTAGCATATCTGCCAATATCTTCCGTGCGGCTCAATTGGAGCATGCATTCTCTTTTGTGACAAAGGCTTATGAGGTGTTTTTATGAGCGAAGTCAAGCATTCACGCTTGATCATCCTGGGCTCCGGCCCTGCCGGTTATAGCGCTGCCGTTTACGCTGCCCGCGCCAACCTCAAGCCTGTGATCATTACTGGCATTCAGCCCGGTGGTCAGCTGACCACTACTACCGAAGTGGACAACTGGCCTGGTGATGTTGAAGGCCTGACCGGCCCAGCGTTGATGGAGCGCATGCAAAAGCATGCCGAGCGCTTTGAAACCGAGATCGTCTACGACCACATCCACACTGCTGAGTTGCAATCGCGCCCTTTCACCTTGAAAGGCGACAGCGGTACCTACACCTGTGACGCACTGATTATCGCCACAGGGGCATCGGCTCAGTACTTGGGCCTGCCGTCCGAAGAGGCGTTTTCTGGCAAAGGCGTATCGGCGTGCGCGACCTGCGATGGCTTCTTCTATCGCAATCAGGTGGTCGCGGTGATAGGCGGCGGCAATACCGCAGTCGAAGAGGCGCTGTACCTGTCGAATATCGCCAAGGAAGTGCACCTGGTGCATCGCCGCGACAAGCTGCGTTCCGAGAAGATTCTTCAGGACAAGCTGTTCGACAAAGCGGCCAACGGCAACGTGGTGCTGCACTGGAATCACTCTCTTGAAGAAGTGTTGGGCGACAACACCGGCGTTACCGGTGCCCGCCTGAAAGATACGCAGAGCGGAGTGAGCAAAGATTTGCCTCTAGCCGGCGTGTTTATCGCCATCGGTCATAAGCCTAATACCGAGCTGTTCCACGGTCAGCTGGAAATGCGCGACGGCTATCTGCTGATCAAGGGTGGCAATGAAGGCAATGCCACCGCTACCAGCATTGAAGGTGTGTTTGCGGCGGGCGACGTGGCTGACCACGTTTACCGCCAGGCCATTACTTCTGCCGGTGCTGGCTGCATGGCCGCGCTGGATGTCGAGAAATTCCTCGACGACAATTGATCCACTCAGGGCGGACGCACACTCCGCCCTGCCCTCCTCTGTCCAATTTCGGCCCTGCACATGCTGACGTGGCTGCAACGCGACTCACTGGATTTCCCGCCCCTCAATAAAGCCCTGCGCGAGCCCAACGGGCTGTTGGCGGCGGGTGGCGATCTGCGCCCCGCGCGTTTGATCCAGGCTTATCGCCACGGTTGCTTCCCTTGGTTTCAGGATGGCCAACCGATTCTCTGGTGGTCGCCCGACCCGCGCACCGTGCTGCTGCCTGACAAACTGCATGTCTCGCGCAGCCTCGCCAAGGTGCTGCGTCAGGGCCGTTATCGGGTGACCTTCGATCAGGCTTTCGCCGCCGTCATCCGCGCTTGCGCCGCACCGCGCAGCTATGCGACTGAAACTTGGATCACCAGCCCTATGCAGGACGCCTACCTGGAACTGCACAGGCGCGGTATCGCTCATTCGGTTGAGGTCTGGCGCGATAACGAGCTGGTTGGCGGGCTCTATGGCCTGGCCATGGGCCAGCTGTTCTTTGGCGAGTCGATGTTCAGTCGCGCGGACAACGCTTCAAAAGTGGGCTTCGTCACGTTGGTTGAACACTTGAAGAACTGGGGCTTTGTGCTGATCGACTGCCAGATGCCAACCGAGCATCTGCTCAGTCTCGGCGCTCAGACGATTTCCCGTACCGAGTTTGCCGGCTACCTGAGCGACCATCTTGATCAATCCAGCCAGGCCGACTGGGTCGCCTAGGCGAGTTTGCCAGCCTGGCTTACACTTAATTCAAGACCGATCCCGAGAGTCGATCATGACTGAGCTGGCCCGCCTGAAGTTTTATGCCACTCAACCGCACCCCTGCAGCTATCTGCCCGATGAGCAGGCGACAACCCTGTTCCTCGACCCCAGCCAGCCCATGGATGCGGATGTTTATGCTGAGCTTTCGGAAATGGGCTTTCGTCGCAGCGGCGACCACCTCTATCGCCCGCACTGCCAACGCTGCACCGCCTGCGTCCCAGCGCGCATCCCTGCCGCGCAGTTCAGCCCGAATCGCCAGCAACGGCGCATTTTTAAGCGTAATCAGGACATTCAGGTTCGCCTGGTGCGCCCGGCATTTACCGAAGAGTATTACGCGCTGTACGTGCGCTACATTGAGCAGCGGCACGCCGATGGCGATATGTACCCGCCCAACCGCGAGCAATTTTCGACCTTTCTGGTGCGTGATCTGGCTTTTTCGCGTTTCTATGAATTCCGCCATGACAACCGCCTACTGGCAATTGCCGTAACCGATGTACTGCCCAATGGGTTGTCGGCGGTTTATACCTTTTACGAGCCAGGCGAGGAACGACGCAGCCTCGGGCGCTTTGCCATCCTCTGGCAAATTGCCGAAGCGGCGCGTTTGGGACTGCATGCGGTCAATCTGGGCTACTGGATCAAGAACTGCCGCAAGATGAGTTACAAGACCCAATACCGGCCGATTGAGCTGTTCGTCAATCAACGCTGGGTCAGTCTTAACTGAAGCCCTTGGCGCAAACCCCAAATTTCGGGCACAATGCACGCCGCTTTTGCCTGGCGCCAGTTGCACCGGGCCATTCATTGGATACCGAGGGCTTTACTGCATGTCGAAAGAAGACAGCTTCGAAATGGAAGGCACTGTCGTCGACACCCTGCCCAACACCATGTTCCGTGTGGAGTTGGAAAATGGGCACGTCGTTACTGCGCACATCTCCGGAAAGATGCGCAAAAATTACATCCGCATTCTGACTGGCGACAAAGTTCGCGTTGAACTTACGCCTTATGACTTGAGCAAAGGCCGCATTACTTACCGCGCCCGTTAACAGGCCAGCGAAAACTCAGTTTTCCGGCATCTGTTACACCAAGCTCCAGTAAAAACGCCCGGCAAAGCCGGGCGTTTTTGTGCGCGTAAGAAAACTACGTCTAGTGCCTAGACCATTTCCGCCGTGGTTTCGAAATCGAAGGTCAGCTCACCACCTTCAATATCGATATGCACCACACCACCGTGCTCTGCCAGCTCACCAAACAGGATCTCTTCCGCCAGTGGACGCTTGATCTTGTCCTGGATCAGGCGCGCCATCGGCCGAGCGCCCATCTGCACGTCATAACCACTTTCTGCCAACCAGCTACGAGCGGCATCGCTGACTTCCAGCGTGACGCGCTTGTCCTCCAGTTGCGCCTGCAGCTCGGTAAGGAACTTGTCGACGATGCTTTTGATTACTTCGTGAGTCAAGCGGCCGAACTGGATAATGGTATCCAGACGATTGCGGAACTCTGGCGTGAAGCTCTTCTTGATCACTTCCATGGCATCAGACGAGTGGTCCTGATGGGTGAAGCCAATAGATGCTCGCGCCGCTGTTTCGGCACCGGCGTTAGTGGTCATGATCACGATCACGTTGCGGAAGTCCGCCTTGCGGCCGTTGTTATCAGTCAAGGTGCCGTGGTCCATGACCTGCAGCAGCAGGTTAAAGACTTCCGGGTGAGCCTTTTCGATCTCATCGAGCAGCAATACGCAGTGCGGCGTTTTGGTAATGGCCTCAGTGAGCAGACCGCCCTGATCAAAGCCGACATAGCCCGGCGGTGCGCCGATCAGACGCGACACCGTATGACGCTCCATATACTCGGACATGTCGAAACGAACTAGCTCAACGCCCATGGCCTTCGCCAGCTGGCGAGCGGCTTCGGTTTTGCCAACACCAGTAGGGCCAGCAAACAGGAAGGAGCCTACCGGCTTGTCAGGCGCCTTGAGCCCTGCCCGCGACAGCTTGATCGCGGTCGACAGCGAGTCAATCGCAGCGTCCTGACCAAACACAGTGAGTTTCAGGTCGCGCTCAAGGTTGCGCAGCAGTTCTTTGTCCGAGCTGCTGACATGCTTCGGCGGAATACGGGCAATTTTCGCCACGATGTCTTCGACCTGGGCCACATCAATACGTGTCAGGCGTTTATCTAGCGGCTGCAAGCGCTGATAGGCGCCGGCCTCATCAATTACATCAATCGCCTTGTCCGGCATATGCCGGTCATTGATATAGCGCGAGGCCAGTTCAGCCGCGGCACGCAGCGCTTCATCACTGTACTCGATACTGTGATGCTGCTCGAAGCGACCTTTCAGACCACGCAGGATGCCGATGGTGTCTTCCACCGAAGGCTCAACCACGTCGACTTTCTGGAAGCGCCGGGCGAGGGCACGATCTTTCTCGAAAATCCCACGAAACTCCTGGAAGGTCGTAGAGCCGATGCAGCGGATCTCACCCGAGGACAACATAGGCTTGAGCAGGTTGGACGCATCCATTACCCCGCCAGAAGCGGCGCCCGCACCAATGATGGTGTGGATTTCATCAATAAACAGAATGGCATGTGGGCGCTTGCGCAGCTCATTCAGCAGCGCCTTAAGGCGCTTCTCAAAATCACCACGGTACTTGGTGCCGGCCAGCAGTGCACCAAGGTCCAGCGAGTAGACCACGCTATCCGCTAGCAGATCAGGCACCTGGTTATCGACAATGCGCTTGGCCAGGCCTTCGGCGATGGCAGTTTTACCCACGCCAGCCTCACCCACCAATAGCGGATTGTTCTTACGCCGACGCGCGAGAATCTGCGCCACACGTTCGACTTCTGACTCGCGACCGACAAGCGGATCAATGCGACCCTGGCGAGCGAGTTCATTCAGGTTACTGGCATAAGCATCCAGCGGATTGCTCGAGCTGGAGGACTCGCCGCCCTCGTCGTCCTGCATTTCCTGTTCGGTTTCCGAATGACCACCATGACCTGGTACCTTGGAGATGCCATGGGCAATAAAATTGACCACATCGATACGCGCGACGCTCTGCTGCTTAAGTAAAAATACCGCCTGACTTTCCTGCTCGCTGAAGATTGCTACCAGTACATTGGCACCGGTCACTTCACGCTTGCCGGAACTCTGTACGTGGAACACCGCGCGCTGCAGAACGCGCTGGAAACCCAGCGTAGGCTGCGTTTCGCGCTCTTCATCGTGTTGTGGGATTAGCGGCGTGGTGGAGTCGATAAATTCCTGCAGATCATGCCGCAGCTTGTCCAGGTTGGCCCCACACGCGCGCAGCACGCTGGCAGCGGCCTCGTTATCCAGGAGGGCCAGCAGCAAGTGCTCAACCGTCATAAATTCATGACGCTTGGTACGAGCCTCCTTGAAAGCCAGATTGAGGGTGACTTCGAGCTCTCGATTTAACATAGCTTCACCTCATGCCCAAGTGGCCGGCGTTAACCGTCCTTCTCTATTTCACAGAGTAGCGGATGCTGGCTCTCTCTCGCATATTGATTCACCTGTGTCGCTTTGGTTTCAGCAATATCGCGGGTAAACACTCCACACACTGCCCGCCCCTCTGTATGGACGGTCAGCATGATTTTGGTCGCCATCTCTCGATTCAGGTTGAAAAACACTTCGAGAATCTCGACCACGAAATCCATGGGCGTGTAGTCGTCGTTAAACAAAATCACTTTATACATAGGAGGCGCCTGCAGGGCGGGCTTGGATTCCTGAACGGCTAAGCCGAAGGAATCGTCCTCATGCTCTGCGGGGCGATCCTGATTGAATGTTAGTCGAATCTGGCTACGTGCATGCATGCTGAATAGCTTCGTTGATGGGCGAATAGTCTGTGCTAGACAGAGTTTGAACGGCTTCTCAGCCAGTTACAGCATTGCCTTGACTATCGGCAAAACGGTGTTACAAACAATGAATACCCACTGTGGGTATTAAGGGGTTTCACAGCTTTACTGGCTTACGTCAGGCCAAGCGTGAAATTGAAGTGGATGATACTCCAGTGATGGAGTCCTTTGCAGAGGGATATCAGCATGGTTAGCGGTAAGGTCAAGTGGTTCAACAACGCCAAAGGCTATGGGTTCATCCTGGCCGATGGTCGAGATGAGGACCTGTTCGCCCACTACTCGGCAATCCAGATGGACGGCTATAAAACGCTGAAAGCTGGCCAGCCGGTAAGCTTCGATATTATTCAAGGTCCAAAAGGACTCCACGCCGTAAACATCAGTGCGGCCACTGCCGCCAGTGAAGCGCCCGTCGCTGTCAAGCAACACCAGGGCTCAACGGTTGAAGTCTGATTAGAGTTATTTGGGCAGTTAATCGCCCACAAAAAAGGCCGGTCATATGACCGGCCTTTCTTTATGTGACTGATTTGCTTACATGTGCGAAATAAGTGCATCACCGAATGCCGAGCAGGACAGCAGCTTGGCACCGTCCATCAGGCGCTCGAAGTCGTAGGTCACGGTTTTGGCACCGATGGCGCCATTTGTACCCTTGATGATCAGATCAGCAGCTTCGGTCCAGCCCATGTGGCGAAGCATCATTTCGGCTGAGAGGATCAGTGAGCCTGGGTTCACCTGGTCCTTGCCAGCGTACTTCGGTGCAGTACCGTGGGTAGCTTCGAACATCGCAACGGTGTCGGACAGGTTGGCACCTGGAGCGATACCGATACCACCGACTTCAGCCGCCAACGCGTCGGACAGGTAGTCACCGTTAAGGTTGAGGGTGGCGATTACATCGTACTCGGCCGGGCGCAGCAGGATCTGTTGCAGCATGGCGTCGGCGATGGCGTCTTTAACGATGACGTTCTTGCCGGTTTTTGGGTTCTTGAACTGCATCCAAGGTCCGCCATCGAGCAGGGTTGCGCCGAATTCTTCAGCGGCAATTTCGTAGGCCCACTCTTTGAAGGCACCTTCGGTGAACTTCATGATGTTGCCTTTGTGCACGATGGTCAGCGAGTCGCGGTCGTTATCGACTACGTACTGCAGCGCTTTACGTGCCAGACGCTTGGTGCCTTCTTTGGAAACCGGCTTAACGCCGATACCGCAGTCCTGGTCGAAGCGAATTTTGGTTACACCCATTTCCTCTTTGAGGAACTTGATCACCTTAGTCGCTTCTGGCGAGCCAGCTTTCCACTCGATACCCGCGTAGATGTCTTCCGAGTTCTCGCGGAAGATCGTCATGTCGACATCGCCAGGCTTCTTCACCGGGCTTGGCACGCCTTCGAACCAGCGTACTGGGCGCAGGCAGACGTAAAGGTCGAGCTGCTGACGCAGCGCAACGTTGAGCGAGCGGATGCCGCCACCGACTGGTGTGGTCAGCGGACCCTTGATGGAGACGACGTAGTCTTTGACTGCATCCAGGGTTTCCTGAGGCAACCAAGTGTCCTGGTCGTAAACCTGAGTGGCTTTCTCGCCTGCGTAAACTTCCATCCAGGAGATCTTGCGTTCACCGCCGTAGGCTTTCTGTACGGCAGCATCAACGACTTTGATCATCACCGGGCTGATATCGACACCGATACCATCACCTTCGATAAAAGGGATGATTGGATTGTTCGGTACGTTCAGGGATGTATCGGCATTGACGGTGATTTTGTCACCGGTGGCAGGCACCTGGATCTTTTGGTATCCCATGCTGGACTCCGTCTTGTGGTTAAAACAGTCAGATCGCCCCAGAGTAACCCACTTGAATCGGGCGAAACCATATGTTCGTTGGTCTTATGCGCCAAGGCATTCTGCGACGCGTTAGCGCGGTGGTATACTTCGCAGATGACTCACAGGTCATAAGGCGCGGATCGTTTAAACAGGTTGTCCGCCTCTTGAAACCGTCGAACTGCTACAGCGCTTCAACGGCTCGAAACGTTCAACACTCTACTGGTGCATCCAACATCACCGCGGCAAGTCCTCGACTTCTGGCTCATCCATTTGAGTCTCAGCGCTTACCTGCGCATATCGAGTGGCTTTGCACGCTCAGCAAAGAAGAGAGTTCACTCAGAATGTCCACCCCCTCGAAGATCATCTACACCTTCACCGACGAAGCCCCAGCCCTTGCGACCTATTCGCTTCTGCCTATTGTAGAAGCCTTCGCAGCCTCTGCTGAGATTGCCGTCGAAACACGCGACATCTCTCTTGCAGGGCGTATCCTCGCAAGCTTTGCCGACCAGTTGGATGCTGACAAGCAAATCGCCGACGACCTCGCCAAGCTGGCTGTACTGGCCACCTCGCCAGATGCCAACATCATCAAATTACCGAACATCAGCGCCTCGGTGCCGCAGCTCAAAGGCGCAATCGCCGAGCTGCAAGCCCAGGGCTATAACGTCCCGAACTTCCCGGAAGACCCGCAAACTGACGCCGAGAAAGACGCCAGTGCCCGCTATAGCAAGGTACTTGGCAGTGCGGTAAACCCCGTGCTGCGTGAAGGCAACTCCGACCGCCGCGCACCTGCCGCAGTCAAAGCCTTCGTACGTAAGCACCCACACTCCATGGGCAAGTGGAGCATGGCCTCGCAATCCCATGCTGATTACATGCGCGGTGGCGATTTTTTCTCGAGCGAACAGTCGATCACCATGGCCAAGGCGGGTGATGTACGCATCGAGTTTGTCAGCAAGAACGGTCAGGTCGTGGTCAAGAAGCAGCTCGCCCTGCAGGAAGGCGAAGTCTTCGACAGCATGTTTATGAGCTGCCGCAAGCTGCGTGAGTTCTTCGAGAAGACCCTGCAGGACTGCAAGGAAACCGGCGTGATGTGGTCCCTGCACGTCAAAGCGACCATGATGAAGGTCTCCCACCCGATCGTCTTCGGCCACGCCGTCAGCGTCTACTACAAAGATGTATTCGACAAATACGGCGAGCTGTTCAAAGAGCTGGGCGTCAACCCGAACAACGGCATCAGCAGCGTCTACGACAAGATCAAATCCCTGCCCGCCTCGCGCCAAGAAGAAATTCTCGACGACATCCACGCCTGCTACAGCCATCGCCCGGAAATGGCCATGGTCGACTCAGTCAAAGGCGTCACCAACCTGCACATCCCGAGCGACGTAATCGTCGACGCTTCGATGCCAGCGATGATTCGCAGCTCCGGGCAGATGTGGGGCAAGGACGGAAAGCTCAAAGACACCAAAGCGGTGATGCCGGAAAGCACCTACGCCCGCATCTACCAGGAAATGATCAACTTCTGCAAAACCAATGGCGCGTTCGACCCGGCCACCATGGGCAGCGTTCCAAACGTCGGCCTGATGGCGCAGAAGGCCGAAGAATATGGCTCCCATGACAAGACCTTCGAATTGACCGAAGGCGGCATCATGCGTGTCGTAGCAGCCGACGGCACTGTGCTGATGCAGCATGAAGTTGAAGCCGGCGACATCTGGCGTGCCTGCCAGACCAAAGATGCGCCGATCCGCGACTGGGTCAAGCTGGCCGTGACCCGCGCTCGCCAGTCCAACACCCCGGCAATCTTCTGGCTGGACCCGGAGCGCGCCCACGACCGCGAACTGCAGAAGAAGGTCGAAGCCTATCTGCAGGAACACGACCTGAATGGCTTGGACATCCGCCTGATGGACTACAACCAGGCCATCCGCGTAAGCATGGAGCGCTTGATTCGTGGGCAGGACACCATTTCGGTGACCGGCAACGTGCTGCGCGACTACCTGACCGACCTGTTCCCGATCATGGAACTGGGTACCTCGGCCAAGATGCTCTCCATCGTGCCGCTGATGGCCGGCGGCGGCATGTACGAAACCGGCGCTGGCGGCTCGGCTCCCAAGCATGTGCAGCAGCTGATCGAAGAAAACCACCTGCGCTGGGACTCGCTGGGCGAATTCCTGGCCCTGGCGGTTTCCCTGGAAGAAACCGGGATCAAGACCAACAACCCGAAAGCCAAACTGCTGGGCACCACCCTCGACGCGGCCACCGGCAAGCTGCTGGACAACAACAAGTCGCCATCGCGCAAAACCGGCGAGCTGGACAACCGTGGCAGCCATTTCTACCTGGCGCTGTACTGGGCTCAGGAACTGGCCGCGCAGAACGATGATGCCGAGTTGAAAGCGCAGTTCGCGCCATTGGCCAAAACCCTTAGCGAGAATGAAGCAACTATCGTTGCCGAACTCAGCGCCGTACAGGGCAAGCCCGTGGACATTGGCGGCTACTACCGCTCCAACCCGCAGCTGACCAGCCAGGTTATGCGTCCAAGCGCGACCTTCAATGCTGCGCTCGCTGCTCTGAACTAAGGCATAACGCCCTGCGCCTTTGGGTGCTGCAATACCGCAAACCCCGGCCACGTGCCGGGGTTTGCGCATTCAGGGCAGAGAGAATCAGGATAAGATCGCCTTTTCTCATAACAGGTAGCACGTTCATGCAGTGGCAGCCACACATCACCGTGGCCACGGTCATCGAAGACCAGGGCCGTTTTCTGTTAGTCGAAGAAATGGCCGAAGGCCGCGCCGTATTCAACCAGCCTGCCGGCCACCTGGAAGCCGACGAAAGCCTGCTGCAGGCCGCCCTGCGCGAAACCCTCGAAGAGACCGGCTGGGATATCGAACTGACCGGTGTGACCGGCATTTACCTGTATACCGCACCCAGTAACGGCATCACCTACCAGCGCGTGTGCTTTGCCGCCAAGCCGCTGCAGCAGCGGCCCAATTACCCGCTGGATGACGGCATTATCGGCCCCCTCTGGCTGACCCGTGACGAGCTGGCTGCGCAACCAGAGCGCTGGCGCAGCGAATTGGTGCTGCGCTGCATTGATGACTACCTGAATGGCCAGTGCTTTTCACTCAGCCTGATCCGCGATTAACGGCCAAACCTCTACGCCTGCTAGAATCGCCCTCTTTTTAAGCCCGTGCCCAGTATTCCCATGCCAGATCCAACTACTCAGCGCGTAATCGTCGGTATGTCCGGCGGCGTCGACTCCTCCGTTTCCGCCCTGCTGCTGCTTGAGCAGGGGTATCAGGTCGAAGGCCTGTTTATGAAGAACTGGGACGAAGACGACGGCACCGAATACTGCACCGCCATGGACGATCTGGCCGACGCCCAGGCCGTGTGCGACAAGATCGGCATCAAGCTGCACACCGCCAACTTTGCCGCCGAATACTGGGACAACGTGTTCGAGCACTTCCTCGCCGAATACAAGGCCGGGCGCACGCCGAACCCGGACATCCTGTGCAACCGCGAGATCAAGTTCAAAGCCTTCCTCGACTACGCCCTGATGCTCGGTGCTGATCTGATCGCCACCGGCCATTATGTGCGTCGCCGTGATATCGATGGGCGCACCGAGCTGCTCAAGGGCCTCGATCCGAATAAGGATCAGAGCTACTTCCTACATGCGGTGGGCGGTGAGCAGATCGCCAAAACGCTATTCCCGGTCGGCGAGCTGGAGAAGCCAGCGGTACGTGCCATCGCCGAGAAATACGCGCTGGCCACTGCGAAGAAGAAGGATTCCACCGGCATCTGCTTTATCGGCGAGCGTCGTTTCAGCGACTTCCTTAAGCAGTACCTGCCAGCCCAGCCTGGCAATATCGAAACCACTGAAAGCGAAATCATTGGCCGTCATCACGGCCTGATGTACCACACCATTGGTCAGCGTCAGGGACTGGGCATTGGCGGTTTGAAAGACGCCAGTGACGAGCCCTGGTACGTCCTGCACAAGGACCTGACACGCAATGTACTGGTGGTTGGCCAGGGTAATGAACACCCCTGGCTGTTTAGCCGCGCCCTGCTCGCCTCGGAAATTTACTGGGTCAACCCGATTGATCTGAGCTCACCGCGTGAGCTGACGGCCAAGGTGCGCTATCGCCAGAGCGATCAAGCCTGCACCTTGGAGAAAACCGCCAGCGGCTATCGCGCCGTCTTCAACGAGCCGCAGCGCGCCGTGACCCCGGGGCAATCCGTGGTGTTTTACGACGGTGAAATCTGCCTCGGTGGCGGCGTGATTGAAACCGCCGAGCCCTGGACTGCGCGGGAGCAAACGGCGTGAATCCAATCCGCGAGCAACTGATCGCCCTCGGCGCGGTATTCGAATCAGCCGTATTGGTCGACAAGCTGGCGCGTACCGGCCAGATCGGCGAGCCCGCCGTAGCCTGCATGATCAACAGCTTGTTGGTACGCGACCCGAGAGACACGCTGGACGTTTATGGCGGCGATGACCTCAACCTGCGTGATGGTTACCGCGCCCTGGTCAGCGCCCTGGAGCGCGATCCGGCCAGCCTGCAACGTGATCCACTGCGTTATGCCTTGGCGCTGCTGGCCCTGGAGCGTCAGCTGGATAAGCGCGGCGATATGCTGCAAGTCATGGGCAGCCGCCTTGATCAAGTACAGCAGCAGGTTGAGCACTTCGGCCCGACCCATGAAAACGTGATATCCAACTGCGCCAGCCTGTATCAGGACACCATCAGCACCTTCCGCCAGCGCATTCAGGTGCAAGGCGATATGCGCCACCTGCAACAGACCAACAATGCCGCGAAGATCCGTGCGCTACTGCTTGCCGGAATTCGCTCGGCGCGCCTGTGGCGCCAACTGGGCGGCCATCGCTGGCAGATGGTGTTCAGTCGTAGCAAGCTGCTCAAGGAACTTTACCCGCTGCTGCGGTCTTGAGCGCATGAGCACGCGCTCGGTCAAGCCGCTGCAGGGCGCTGCCTTGCTGGCACTTTCCGCTTTGCTGTTTTCCCTGATGGGTGTGGGCATTCGCGAAGTGTCGGTCAGCGTCAACAACGAGTCGGTGGTGTTCTTTCGCAACCTGGTTGGCGTGTTGTTCTTTATGCCGCTGGTCTTGCTCAAGGGGGTGGGCCCGCTCAAGACCACCCGCTTGAAGTCTCACCTGTGGCGCACCACCTATGGCCTGGCGGCGATGTACTGCTTCTTCTACGCCATTGCCCACCTGCCACTGGCCGACGCGATGCTGTTCACCTACTCGGCGCCGGTATTCACCCCGCTGATCGCCTGGTGGTGGCTGAAAGAGCCGCTCAGTAAACGCATGTTGCTAACCACTGGCATCGGCCTGGTTGGCGTGCTGTTGGTGGCCAAACCTTCGGCTGCACTGCTCGACAGTCAGGCCCTGATCGGACTCGCAGCCAGTGTGCTGGCTGCATTCGCCTTTGTCTCGATCCGCGAAATGAGCGACACCGAGCCAGCATTTCGCATCGTCTTCTACTTTTCCCTGTTCAGTGCACTGATCTCGGCCATCCCGCTGTCCTGGGCCTGGCAACCGATGACCCAGCATGAGCTGGGCTTGCTCCTAGTGATCGGCCTGCTGGCCACCGCCAGTCAGATCATCATGTCCAAAGCCTATGGCCTGGCACCACCAGGGCTGATTGGCCCCTTCGCCTACCTGGCGATTGTGTTTGCTGGGCTGATTGCCTGGCTGCGCTGGGGTGAAACCCCGGATTTGACCTCGCTGATCGGTGCGGCGTTGATTTTCAGCGCCAGCCTGCTGTCGATTTCTCGAAGTAAACGCGGCTGAACGGTCGCAGACAATCGCGATTCAGCTGTCAATTTCATGTATGATACGCGCCCTTTTCAATGCCCGATTGTCCGAGAACGCCTCCTATGCAGCTTTCCTCGCTCACCGCGGTTTCCCCCGTCGATGGCCGCTACGCCGGCAAAACCAGCGCACTGCGCCCGATCTTCAGCGAATACGGTCTGATCCGTTTCCGCGTACTGGTTGAGGTCCGCTGGTTGCAGCGCCTGGCCGCCCATGAAGGCGTCACCGAAGTCGCGCCCTTCTCCGCCGAAGCCAACGCCGTGCTCAATGAGCTGGCGGACAACTTCGCCGTCGAGCATGCCGAGCGCGTCAAAGAAATCGAGCGCACCACCAACCACGACGTCAAAGCCGTGGAATACCTGCTCAAGGAGCAAGCGGCCAAGCTGCCTGAGCTGGACAAGGTCAGCGAGTTCATCCACTTCGCCTGCACCAGCGAGGACATCAACAACCTGTCCCACGCGCTGATGCTGCGCGCCGGTCGTGACGACGTGCTGCTTCCACTGATGCGCCAGACTGCCGAAGCCATCCGCGAACTGGCGATCAAATTCGCCGACGTGCCGATGCTCTCGCGCACCCACGGTCAGCCAGCGTCGCCGACTACCCTTGGCAAGGAACTGGCTAACGTGGTCTACCGCCTGGAGCGCCAAATCGCTCAGGTCGCAGCCGTGCCGCTGCTGGGTAAGATCAATGGCGCCGTGGGCAACTACAACGCCCACCTCTCGGCTTACCCGCAGATCGACTGGGAAGCCAACGCTCGCCAGTTCATCGAAGGTGATCTGGGGCTGCAGTTCAACCCCTACACCACACAGATCGAGCCGCACGACTACATCGCCGAGCTGTTCGATGCGATTGCCCGCTTCAATACCATCCTGATCGACTTCGACCGCGATATCTGGGGCTATATCTCTCTGGGCTATTTCAAGCAGCGCACCATCGCCGGCGAAATCGGCTCCTCGACCATGCCGCACAAGGTCAACCCGATCGACTTCGAAAACTCCGAAGGCAACCTGGGTATCGCCAACGCGCTGTTCCAACACCTGGCCAGCAAGCTGCCGATCTCGCGCTGGCAGCGTGACCTGACCGACTCCACCGTGCTGCGTAACCTCGGTGTCGGCTTCGCTCACAGCGTTATTGCTTACGAAGCCAGCCTCAAGGGCATCGGCAAGCTGGAACTGAACGAAGCACGCATCGCAGCCGACCTAGACGCTTGCTGGGAAGTGCTCGCCGAGCCGATCCAGACCGTGATGCGCCGTTACGCCATCGAAAACCCCTACGAGAAGCTCAAGGAACTGACTCGCGGCAAGGGCATCAGCCCCGAAGCGCTGCAGACCTTTATCGATGGCCTGGACATGCCAGCAGAAGCCAAAGCCGAGCTCAAGCTCCTGACCCCTGCCAGCTACATCGGCAACGCGGTCGCTCAGGCCAAGCGCATCTAACCGGCAACAGCCTCCCAGACGCCCGGCTGCGCCGGGCGTTTTTATTTATGGGTATTTACTGACTTCAAGGGCTTAGCGATGAATCCTGATACTCCGCTGCAACTGTTGGGTGGCCTTACTGCTCGCGAGTTCATGCGTGACTACTGGCAGAAGAAACCCCTGCTGGTACGCCAGGCCATCCCCGGTTTTGAGAGCCCGATTTCCCCCGACGAGCTGGCCGGCCTGGCGCTGGAAGAAGAAGTCGAATCGCGCCTGGTCATCGAACATGGCGAGCGCCCTTGGGAGCTGCGCCGCGGCCCGTTCGCAGAAGACGCCTTTGCCGATCTGCCCGAGCGCGACTGGACCCTGCTGGTGCAGGCGGTCGACCAGTTCGTCCCTGAAGTAGCCGAACTGCTGGAAGAGTTCAAATTTCTGCCCAAGTGGCGCATCGATGACGTAATGGTCAGCTTCGCCGTACCTGGTGGTGGCGTTGGCCCGCATTTCGACAACTACGATGTGTTCCTCCTGCAGGGTTACGGCAAGCGCCGCTGGCAGGTCGGTCAGGTGTGCGATTCCGACAGCCCAATGCTGCAACATGCGGATCTGAAGATCCTCGCCGAATTCGTTAAAACTGAAGAATGGGTTCTGGAACCCGGCGACATGCTCTATCTGCCGCCGCTTCTGGCCCACTGTGGTACCGCTGAGGATGACTGTATGACGTATTCCGTAGGCTTCCGTGCGCCAAGCGCCGCTGAAGTTCTCACCCATTTCACCGATTTTCTCGGCCAGTTTCTGCCTGACGAAGAGCGCTACAGCGACGCTGACGCGCAGCCGACCAGCGACCCTACGCAGATCCAGCGCGACGCCCTGGATCGCCTCAAGGCCCTACTCACCGAACACATGAGCGATGAGCGGCTGCTGATGACCTGGTTCGGCCAATTTATGACCGAACCCAAGTACCCGGAGCTGATTGCTGGCATCGAGATTGACGAAGAAGGCTTCCTCGCCGGTCTGGAAAATGGCGCGATCCTGATCCGCAACCCCAGCGCACGCATGGCCTGGTCGGAAGTCGGTGAAGATCTGGTGCTGTTCGCCAGTGGCCAGAGCCGTCTGCTTTCGGCCGGCCTGCGTGAGCTGCTGAAACTGGTCTGTTCCGCCGATGCCCTGCATATCGAAAACCTCGGTGCGTGGCTCGCCGATGACGAAGGGCGTAACCTGTTGGTTGAACTGGTCAAACAAGGCAGCCTGGAGTTTGCTGATGAGTGAGATACACGTTCGTCTGGCCGACTGGCAGAAGGACAATGCTGATCTGCGGCGCATTCGCGAAACCGTGTTTATCGCGGAACAAGCGGTGCCGCCGGAGCTCGAATGGGATGCCGAAGACGCTGATGCCGTGCATTTTCTGGCCCTGGAAGGCGACTACCCGATCGGTACTGCACGCCTGTTGCCCGATGGCCATATCGGCCGGGTGTCGGTGCTCAAGGACTGGCGCGGTCTGAACGTCGGTGTCGCGCTGATCCAGGCGGTGATCGCTGAAGCGGAAAAACGCGGCCTGACGCAACAAATGCTCAGCGCCCAGGTGCACGCCACTGCCTTCTATGAAAAGCTCGGGTTTGCCATCGTCAGCGGGGAATACCTCGACGCCGGCATCCCCCACGTGGACATGGTGCGTCATAGCGCCTAGAGGCCAAGATGAACGACGAAAACGCCCCGAGTGCCCCTGCCGAGCCGCTGGAGCCCATAGAGCTTCCCGCCATCGAGTTTCAGTCACCGGGGCGTTTTGCTGTGCACAATCCGCGCAGCCCCAGCCCGGACAGCCCACGGGCGGAGCCGGCGCCGTTTAGCCTCGGCGCGCATGCAACGCTGGAGCGCTTCAGCCAGCCCGAACAGGCCCGCGCTCATGCCCTCGCGCTGTTGCAGCAAGCACAGCGCAGCCTGTGCATCTACAGTCACGACCTTGAGCCTTGGCTCTATCACCACAGCAGTGTGCAAGACGCCTGCACGCGTTTTCTTCTTGCCAGCCCGCGCAACCAACTGCGCATTCTGCTGCGCGACCCCAGCCGTGCAGTCAAGGAAGGCCACCGCCTGCTCAGCCTTTCGCGCCGGCTATCGAGCAACCTGCAGATCCGCAAGCTGCACCCGGACTACCCTAGTGAGGAGCCGGCGTTTCTGTTGGCCGATGATCGCGGCTTGCTGCTCTTGCCAGAAATTGGCCAGGCCAGCGGCTATGCCCTGTACCAAGACCCCGGCCGCAATCGCCAGCGCCGTGCACAATTTGATCAAGCCTGGGACACCAGCATCACCGACGCTGATTTACGGAGTTTTCTGCTATGAAGGTTCGCGCCCTGCTCGCCGCCGCGCTGTTGAGTTGTAGCCTGTCCCTAAGCGCCGCTACCGAAGTGATTCCGCTGAATTTCCGCACGGCTGATGAGGTACTCAGCGTGGTGCAATCGGTGCTCGGCCATGAGGGCAAGGTCAACGCCTATGGTAACCAGCTGATCGTCAATGCTGAACCGGCGAAGATTGCCGAAGTGCGCGCCCTGCTGCAGCAACTCGATACCGAGCCACGGCGCCTGCTGATCAGCGTCGACACCAATGAATCAGGCTTCCAGTCTGATCGCGGCTACCGCGCCGACGGCACGATCAGCGCGGGCGATGCCGAGGTGCAGATCGGCCAGGGTGAAATCAATGGTCGCGATCAGGTGCGCATCATTCGCCGCAGCACCGACAGCCGTAGCGGTGGCACTCAGCAGGTACAGGCCACCGAGGGCTATCCTGCTTTAATTCAGGTTGGCCAGAGCGTACCCCTGACCACCCGAGGCCGTGATGCCTACGGCCAGCCTTACAGCAACACCCAGTACCGCAATGTAACCCGTGGGTTTTACGTCACTGCCAGCCTCAGCGGCGAGTTGGTGCACATCAACATCAGCAGCAACCGTGACCGCCTCAGCCAGTCGCAGCCAGGCGCTATCGATGTGCAAAGTACCGATACGCGGGTCAGTGGCCGCGTAGGCGAGTGGATCAGCATTGGCGGCGTTAGTGAGCAGAGCCAGGGCGAGCAAGGCGACTTTATGCGACATCGCTCGACCCAGGGCCGCGAAGACATGAGCATGCGTGTCAAAGTCGACGTGGTGAACTAAACCTCGCAGCCCCCTCTTACTGGGCCGCCCTGGCCCAGTGCCGATAACCGCTCATCGGTTGATCTTCGCCGCTGCCGCAAAGCAAATACCTCGCAGCCATTGGCCAACCCCGCAAGCCGCCGGATAGAGCCGTAAAAGCTGACTTGTCAGTCGTTTTTGGATTTATGTAGTAGTCATACGAAAAGCACTACAAAATAATTGACGAACACTTTTGGCAGAGGCATGATGGCCCCGCTCCCGCTAATCAGAGGTGCTTAAAGGCCCTCCGAATCGCGCTCCAACTTACCGTCCGAGCCGATTTGCGTTGTAAAGCCCACAAGGCCGTTCGATGAGATTGCGACTGGAACGAAGTTGTCCTGAGGGACGGGGAAGCGTTTAGCCACAGTGCGCAGCAAGTTGAATGGTTTACGGGCTCACGTCCGATAAACACCAAATGACCCGCTCATTTGTAACAGCTGAAGCCGCGAACTGTTTAGCTCGTCACCCTCCTCCCGGATCAATTCCGTCTCAAGTCGATGTCTCGGCGTTCTGCAGTTGGCTACAACAACCTCCAGCAACACAGGTGTTCAGTGGGGAAGTCGGTGCTCAACCAAACACATACTTTGAAGGATTGACCATGTCAGCTTATCAAAACGACATCAAAGCCGTAGCCGCCCTTAAAGCCGCCGCAGGCAGCAGCTGGAGCGCTATTGACCCTGAGTCCGTGGCCCGCATGCGCGCCCAGAACCGTTTCAAAACCGGTCTGGAAATCGCTCAGTACACTGCCGACATCATGCGCAAAGACATGGCTGAGTACGATGCTGACTCCTCCGTCTACACCCAGTCCCTGGGCTGCTGGCATGGTTTCATCGGTCAGCAGAAGCTGATTTCGATCAAGAAGCACCTGAAGACTACCAACAAGCGCTACCTCTACCTGTCGGGCTGGATGGTTGCTGCTCTGCGTTCGGATTTCGGTCCGCTGCCGGATCAGTCCATGCACGAGAAAACCTCGGTTTCCGGCCTGATCGAAGAGCTCTACACCTTCCTGCGCCAGGCTGATGCCCGTGAACTGGACCTGCTGTTCAGCGCTCTGGATGCTGCCCGCGCTGCTGGCGACAAAGTCAAAGCAGATGAAATCCAGGCTCAGATCGACGGCTACGAAACTCACGTCGTACCAATCATCGCCGACATCGACGCTGGCTTCGGTAACCCAGAAGCCACCTACCTGCTGGCTAAGAAGATGATCGAAGCGGGTGCTTGCTGCATCCAGATCGAAAACCAGGTTTCCGACGAGAAGCAGTGCGGCCACCAGGACGGTAAAGTGACCGTTCCTCACGCCGACTTCCTGGCCAAGATCAACGCTGTTCGCTACGCATTCCTTGAGCTGGGCATCGACAACGGCGTGATCGTTGCGCGTACCGACTCCCTGGGTGCTGGCCTGACCAAGCAGATCGCTGTTACCAATCAGCCGGGCGACCTGGGCGACCAGTACAACTCCTTCCTGGATTGCGAAGAAGTCTCCCCTGCCGACCTGAAGAACGGCGACGTCGTTCTGAACCGTGAAGGCAAGCTGCTGCGTCCTAAGCGTCTGCCATCCAACCTGTTCCAGTTCCGTGCTGGTACTGGTGAAGCGCGCTGCGTACTGGACAGCATCACCTCGCTGCAGAACGGCGCTGACATGCTGTGGATCGAAACCGAGAAGCCACACGTCGGCCAGATCAAAGGCATGGTTGATGAAATCCGTAAGGTCATCCCGAACGCCAAGCTGGTTTACAACAACAGCCCATCGTTCAACTGGACCCTGAACTTCCGTCAGCAGGCTTACGATGCATTCGTAGCCGAAGGCAAGGATGTTTCCGCCTACGACCGCGCCAAGCTGATGAGCGTCGAGTACGACGAAACCGAACTGGCTCAGGTTGCTGACGAGAAGATCCGTACCTTCCAGCGCGATGGTTCGGCCAACGCCGGCATCTTCCACCACCTGATCACTCTGCCGACCTACCACACCGCCGCGCTGTCCACCGACAACCTGGCCAAAGGTTACTTCGCAGACCAAGGCATGCTGGCCTACGTGAAAGGTGTTCAGCGTCAGGAAATCCGTCAAGGTATCGCCTGCGTTAAGCACCAGAACATGTCCGGTTCCGACATCGGCGACGCTCATAAAGAGTACTTCGCTGGTGAAGCGGCCCTGAAAGCCGGCGGCAAAGACAACACCATGAACCAGTTCAGCTAAGAACCGGCTCACTCAACCGAGGCCACGATCAAGGTTGAGGGTGTTAAGAAAATCCCAGCAGAAATGCTGGGATTTTTTTTGCCTGCCATCCATGGCGGCCACCCTTCTGGCCGTTGCTGTGCGACGTTAAAAAATGGCTCCCGGCCATTTTTTTGCCTGCAATTTGTCCTTTTCCGGTTTTGTGCGCTTTCGCACAACCGCTGTCATGTTTACGTCAATTTCCTTGGATAGCGTCAGACACCCGTCGATTAATCCAAGGAGCCTGCATGAGCCACGATAATGACAACTCAGTGCTGTTCGGCAATGGCGATGAATTGCCCAGCAACGCATCCAACAACCCGCATATCAATCAGCTGATCGACGGCGTCGGCCGTCGACAGGTGCTGGCAGCCGGTGCAGCGCTCGGCACCCTGGCGTTTCTCGGCAGTGTTATGCCCGGCGCCGCGGTGGCAGCAGAGCCAGCCGCCAAAGGCCTGGAAAAACTGCACTTTAGACCGCGCAGCAAGCTGCCCTTCACGGCTATTGCGACCAACCGTTTAGACAGCATCAGCGTACCAACTGGTTACCGCGCCACCCCCTTTATCCCTTGGGGTACGCCAATCACCGGTAATTACCCGGCTTACCTGAGTGACGGCAGCAACAGTGCCCAGGATCAGGCCGAGCAACTGGGCATGCACCATGACGGCATGCATTTCTTCCCGATTGACGCACAGCGCGGCGGCAAGAAAAGCGATCACGGCCTACTGGTACTCAACCACGAATACATCGATGCACCCCTGCTGCACCCCAATGGCCCGACCCTGGTGGCCGGCAAACGCAGCAGCGCCGAAGAAGTGCGCAAGGAAATCAACGCCCACGGCGTTTCCGTAGTGGAAGTACGCCGCGGCCTGAATGGCGAGTGGGCGGTATTGCCGAGCGCCAGAAACCGCCGAATCACCGGCGCTACGCCCATGCAGATCAGCGGCCCGGCGCGCGGCCATGCGCTATTGAAAACCCGTTACAGCCCAAAAGGCACGGCAACGCGCGGCACTTTGAACAATTGCTCACACGGTTTTACCCCATGGGGCACCTACCTGACCTGCGAAGAGAACTGGGCCGGCTACTTTGCCAGCCGCGATACTGAGTTGCCGCGCGAGCTGAGCCGCTATGGCCTGCGCAGCAGCAGCCGCTACGGCTGGGATCACCTCAAGGGTGATGAGTTCGAGCGCTTCGATGCCACGCGTACCACTACCACCGCCAGCGCGGACTATCGCAACGAACCCAACCACTTTGGCTGGATTGTCGAAATTGATCCATTTGCGCCGGAGTCTGTGCCCATCAAGCGCACGGCGCTCGGTCGCTTTGCCCACGAAGGCCTGGTGTTCGCCCCGGTGAAATCAGGCCGCCCTGTAGTGTGCTACTCCGGCGACGATTCACAGAACGAGTACATCTACAAATACGTCAGCCGCGACAAATACCGCCCAGGGCGCAGCAATGGCCGCTTGCTCGACGAAGGCACACTGCATGTCGCGCGCTTCGACGCCAGCGGCAAGGGTGAATGGCTGGCGCTGGATATCTACGACAAGAAATTCCAGCAAGCCTGCAAAACCGCCGGGGTGAGTTTTGCCGACCAGGGTGAAGTGTTGATCGATACCCGTCTGGCGGCTGACGTAGTGGGTGCCACCAAGATGGATCGCCCGGAATGGGGCGCGGTCAACCCGGACAACGGCGAGGTGTACTTCACCTTGACCAACAACAGTGCCCGGACCAGCGCCGATGCTGCCAATCCGCGCCCCGCTAACGCGTTCGGCCATATCATCCGCTGGCGTGAGCTGAGCAAGGATTACGCAGGCCGTCAGTTTGACTGGAGCCTATTTATGCTGGCCGGACCGGAGACCGACAGCATCGGCCCGAACGGTAAACCACTGACGGCAGATAATCGCCTGTCCAGCCCCGACGGGCTGTGGTTCGACGAGGAAGGCCGGCTATGGATTCAGACCGACATGAGCGGCAGCCAATTAAGCAGTGGTCCATTCGGCAACAACCAGATGCTGGTGGCCGAGCCACGCACCGGTGAGCTGAAGCGTTTCCTGGTGGGTCCTGTCGGCGCCGAAGTAACCGGCATTACCGCGACCCCGGACTTCCGCACCCTGTTCGTCAATATCCAGCACCCGGGCGAAGGCTCAACGGCGACCAACCTGCTCAGCACCTGGCCCGATGGCCCCGGTCAGCGTCCTCGCTCGGCTACGGTGATCATCACCCGCGAAGACGGCCGTCGCTTGCTCTAATCGACTGGCAATAGTGTGACCGGCCAGCCCTGGCCGGTCACATTTCACTGTGACAGACTCATGCCCTTCCCTCTGCGCAAAGAGCATCAGCATGTCCAGCAACCGCTTGAGCCGTATCGTCGGCAAAATCCAGCAACTGCCCAGCGCTCTGCAAAGCCCGGCGCTGTCGCTGCTGTTTGGCTCCCAGGTGAAGTTCGCCGGTACCGCCAAGGTACGCGTGCATACGCTGACCCAACAGCAGGCGGTGATGAGCATCGCCAATAAGCGCAAAGTGCAGAACCACATCAAAGGCGTGCATGCGGCCGCCATGGCGCTGCTGGCTGAATCCGCTACGGGTTTTCTGGTCGGCATGAGCGTGCCGGATGACAAACTGCCGTTGATTAAAAGCCTCAAGGTCGACTACCTCAAGCGCGCTACCGGCAGCCTGCGCGCCGTGGCCAGCCTGACACCCGAGCAGATTCAAGCCATCCACACCCAGGAAAAAGGCGAAGTGCTGGTTGCCGTGACCGTGACCGATGAAGCCGGTATCCAGCCGATCCAGTGTGAAATGCTCTGGGCCTGGGTCAGCAAGAAGCGCTGAATGCAGACTGGTCTAAGCTGAAAACGCCGCAAGGTGCGGCGTCATTCAGGAGATAGCCGGTGCAGGGAAAACCTCTTCTAGTGTGTGGTGGGCTGGTGCTGATTGCGGTGCTCGGCACCTTGTATTGGCGCCTGCACAGCGAGCCGCAGGGTGTTGCGCAGGCCACTCAGGCCGACAATTCCACCAGCGTGCTCTCGGGCGTTAGTCCAGCAACGCCGATGCCCACTGAGGCGCAGCTACAAGAGCTGTTGCAAAACCCCGCCGTGAAAAACCAGGAGCAGCGCCTGGCGTTCCATCAGGCTTACCGCAGCTTTGTCAGCGGCGCCGCCGAGCTGTCCCCCGCGCAACGTGAAAGCCAGGCGCAGGCTTTGCGTGAGCAGATCGAAACTTACGAGCAGCGCAGTGAACTGGCCATGAGTGAGTCGCTGTTACTGCAACTGGGGCTGATTCAGCTCACCACTGGCGATGAACAAGCGCAGAAAGATCAGGCCGCCGCATTGGTCGCCCGCTACAAGGCAATTAGCGCCGAGCGCGAAGCCAAGGCCGCGACACCCAGCGCCGAATTTCGTCGTTACAAGACCGATGAGAAACGCATCGTTGAGGAAGTCCTGAGCATGGACAGCTTCCCCGATGGGTTGAGTCGTGATGAGTACCTGCGCCAACGCTTGCAGCAAGCGCGCGAACAACACTATCAATAACCCGACCTGAGCAGGTTGCTCAGGTCGGGCGACAGCATTACAACAATTGGTCGAGTGCGTAGTACAGCAGGTTGAAGGGTTTGTTGCGGTCGGCGGTGTCGCTCTGCTCAGAGGCATCCAATACCGGGCCGCTGCCATTCATCACGTTATTGACGAAGTCATCCAGCTGCAGGTTCTGCTCCTGAATATCCGCGTTGGCAAACTCAATGATGCTGGTGCAGTGGCTTTCATTGACCGCGCGGTACTGCGGGAAGTAACCGCCGACATTCGGCAGGTTGGCCAGCTCGTTACGCAGCCTGCTGGTGTCCACATCCCACTTGGCGTGAATCAGTGCCTCCTTGGCGGCCTGGTTCGGTGCGTTGATGATTTCCGGGTAGAAACGCTCATAGGAATAGGACGAGTAATTCAGGTCCTTCCAGAAGTGCGTATGACCCATGCGATCAGCCGCCAAGTTGCTCGACAACGCCGGGTAAATGGTGCCCAGGTTGTTCAGGTTAAGCCCCGGCAAACGCGACTGCAGGTACGGCAACGGCCCAGCATCTAGCCCCCAGGCATTGCGGATAAAGCCCTGCAACGGCAAGGACGGATAAGCCTCGTTGCCACCGCCACTGATGGCCGAGAATACTGGGCCGGAGTCATTGATCAGGAAGCTGCGCGTCGGTGCGATGTCCTGCCGGGTTGGTGCGTAGTTGGTCAGGCTGCCGGCACCGCCAGCGCTGCAGCCGGTGGTCAGCATCTGCGTGGGGCGCGGCAGGTTGTCTTTCAACCAGCCCACCACCGCGCGCATGTTGCGTAGGCCATTGTGGTGCCAGATCAGCGGCGCCTGCTGGCTTTGCGGGTCTTCATAGACCGCGACCTTGTCGCCGGAGTAGATGTCGCCGGTGCAATACGGCACATAGACCATGTTCCAGTTCTGGGTTTTCACGCGCGTCCAGGGATGCAGACGCACCACGAAGGGGCTGACCAGACTGGCACCTGGGTTGAGCAGGCTCATGTAGTCATTGGGAATGCCGTCGGGGTTGCGTGCCCCGCGAATGCCGCTTTGACCGGTGCAACTGGCGTAATCCCAGCAGGCCCCGCCGCCCTCCAGGTAGATGATGGTGTTGCGGGTATTGGGCACGCGGTTGACGAAGAATTTGTACGGCGAGCCGTTGCCACACACGGCGCCGGTTTGCGGGGCCATTTGCACGGTTTGCCAGGCGTAGTAGTTAGCCGGTTTGAAGCCGCTGTTAAAACCGCTCGGGTTGGCCAGCAGCGGATACGGCCCTAGCCGTTGCGCCGGAGTGACCTTGTTATCTGCCGCAGGTGCAACCACCAGGTTACTCAGGGTTTGCCAGAAGTTGTAATCGCCCTGCTCGGCCTGCACCGGCATTGCCAGGGCCGAAACCATCAGCGGCGCGGCACAGCGCCGAAGTGTTATCGCTACAGACATGGTGAGTCCCTCATCTTGTTGTTATCGATGGGTCCACATACCCGAGCCGTTGTACGAATCCCCTCCAGCTGTTACCCGAAATCAGCCCATTACCCACTGGAGACTGCTCATACACCGCGCCGAAGCAGCAGTAACTGCGCGCACCCAAACGTGTCGCCGCTGCTCAAATTTCAAGCGGGCCCGGCGATTCATGCACGCTAGTCCAAGAAACTCTGACTAACCACAGCCCTACATATTTATTGGATATAGCGCTGCTGGTTTTAAGCTGCGGCGGTTATCTGCGGCCTGCGCCAACAGAACACTGCTCATGACAATAAAAAAGGGAAGCCAAGCTTCCCTTTTTATATGCCTACCTCAGGTGCTAGATGCGGAATTGACGCACCAATGCGCCCAGGCGTTCCCCCAGCCCAGCTAGATTGCGCGCGGTCTGTGCGCCCTGTTGGGTTTCGTCGGCCACGCTGTCAACCGCCACGGCAATCTTGTGCACGCTGCGATTGATCTCTTCGGCCACAGCGGTTTGCTCTTCGGCGGCGCTGGCGATCTGCGCGTTCATCGCGTTGATGGTGGCGATCAATTGCGCGATGGCATCCAGCGAGGTGCCGGCGCGGTTAGCTTGCTCGCTGGTGACATCTCCAGCATCACTGGAGCGACGCATCGCGGTCACTGCATCCTGGGTGCCCTTCTGCAGGCGATCGATCATTCCCTGAATTTCCTGGGTACTCTGCTGCGTACGGCTGGCCAGCGCGCGCACCTCGTCGGCCACTACAGCAAAGCCTCGCCCAGCTTCACCTGCACGTGCCGCTTCGATGGCCGCGTTGAGGGCCAGCAGGTTGGTCTGCTCGGCGATGGAGCGAATCACATCGAGCACGCTGACAATCGACGACACGTCTTTTTGCAGCGTGTCGAGCGACACGCCGCTGTCGCGGATATCCTGCACCAGGGTGTGGATGCGCTCGATGCTGCCATCGACCACGTGTTTCGCAGCCTGGCCTTCGGTGTCAGTTTTTTGCGCCGCTTCTGCTGCGCCCTGAGCACTTTGCGCGACTTCATGGGCGGCGGCGGACATTTCATTGATGGCCGTAGCCACCTGATCGGTCTCATGGCGCTGACGCTCCATGGCCTCTTCTGAACGCTGCGTCTGGGCCGAAACCTGGCCGACCAACTCAGTCAGCTGGCCGGTCATGTCGACGATCTGCCGAACCAGGCCGTGGATTTTTTCGACAAACCGGTTGAACGAGCCGGCCAGCTGGCCAAGCTCGTCGTCGCCATTGATCGGTAGGCGACGCGTCAGGTCGCCTTCACCGGCGGCGATGTCATCGAGGTTGTCCTTGATCTGCTGCAGCGGGCGCAGGAAGGTGTTGCTCAGCACCACCCCGACAATGCCGAATATCACCAGCAGCACGGCGGCAATCACCATGATGCTGGTAATGATGGTGCTGATACGCTCGTCGATTTCACCTTGCACCTGAGCAATCTGCGCTTCGACGCCGTCGAGGTTGATTGCCGTGCCTAGGGCCATGTCCCATTTTGGCAGGTAGTAGCTGTAGGCCATTTTCGGCACCAGCACAGAGTCATCAGTCGGTAGCGGCGAACTGTAATTGACGTAGTAGCTGTTGTTCTTGGCGACATTCACCAGTTCACGGTTGATGTATACGCCATTCGGCGTCGCGGCGATCGGCCAGGCTTTTGCCGACGTCTACCGGACTATCGCCGCGGAACAGGCGCACCACGTTGGAGTCGTGGCCAAAGAAGTAGCCGTCCTTGCCGAACTTGATCTTCGACAGAATGACGATTGCCTGTTCTCGGCTGGCCATGTCGCCTTGCGCAGCACCGTCATACAGCGTTTGTACAGATCCAAGGGCGATCTGTACGTAGTGCTGCAGCTCGTTGCGGCTTTCCTGCAGCAGACGTTCGCGGGTTTCTTTGACTTCCTGAGCGGCCAGGTTCTGTAACACCTTGGCGGCAGCACCACTGAGCACCAGGGCAAACAGCACCACCGGGATCAGTGCCAACAGCACGACTTTTGATTTCAAGGTTAGGCGCATCGGCAGGTCCTTGGTTGGCAGTGGAGCGAAATAAAAACGGGGCTATCGATTTATCGGTAGCCCCGCTGAAAAGTTGAATCGCCTAAAGCAATAACGCTGCAGGCGAGCAATGCCCCGGTTAAATCACCATAGCTGCTGCCCAACCGAATACCAGCAGCGGCAGGTTGTAGTGCAGGAAAGTTGGCACCACGCTGTCCCAGATGTGGTTGTGCTGGCCATCGACGTTAAGCCCGGCGGTTGGGCCGAGGGTCGAGTCGGAGGCTGGCGAGCCGGCATCACCCAGTGCGCCGGCGGTGCCGACGATGCACAGGATGGCCAGCGGACTGAAGCCCAGTTGCAGACCCAACGGTACGAAGATCGCCGCGATGATTGGCACGGTGGAGAACGACGAACCGATGCCCATGGTTACCAGCAGGCCAACCAGCAACATCAGCAGCGCACCCAGCGCCTTGTTATGGCCAATCAGTTCAGCAGAGCTGTCGACCAGGCTTTTCACTTCACCGGTCGCCTTCATCACTTCGGCAAAACCGGCGGCAGCGATCATGATAAAGCCGATCATTGCCATCATTTTCATACCTTCGGTAAACAGGCCATCGGCCTCTTTCCAGCGCACCACGCCAGACACCGAGAAGATGATAAAGCCGACCAGGGCACCGATGATCATCGAGTCCAGCCACAGCTGCACAACAAACGCGGCAGCAATCGCCACACCCGCCACTAGCAGGCTCAATGGGTTGTAGGCAACATCCACGCGCTCGGCCTGCTCAATCTTGCTCAGGTCGTAGACACGTTTTTTGCGGTAGCTGAAGAACACCGCCACCAGCAAGCCAAACAGCATACCCAGTGCGGGGATCGCCATGGCTTTGGTCACGTCCAGGCCGCTGGTATCGACGCCGCCACTGGCGACATTGGCCAGCAGGATGTCATTCAGAAAGATGCTGCCAAAACCCACGGGCAGAAACATATACGGGGTAATTAGACCGAAGGTCAGCACACAGGCGATCAAGCGACGGTCAAGCTGCAGCTTGCTCAATACATACAGCAGCGGCGGCACCAGCAGCGGAATAAAGGCGATATGAATCGGCAGGATGTTCTGCGAGGAAATCGCCACCGCCAACAGCAGCGCAATCAGCAGCCACTTGAGCAGACCGGCGCCTTTGGCGTCCTGCTTGTTGACCATCGCCAAGGCCTTGTCCGCCAGTGCGTGGGCCAGACCGGATTTGGCTATCGCCACGGCAAAGGCACCCAGCAAGGCATAGGACAACGCCACTGTCGCCCCGCCGCCTAGGCCCTTATTGAAAGCCGCCAACGACCCCTCAACACCGAGGCCGCCAAGCAGGCCACCGGCCAAGGCGCCAACGATCAGAGCCACTACCACGTGTACACGGCACAAGCTGAGGATCAGCATGATCCCCACTGCCGCAACGACTGCGTTCATCGATTTACTCCCGCGATTTAAATAGGTCCACGAAGGTTTGACCCGTTGTGGATGCTGCGCCGGCTCGGCGAAGGGCGCGTACTCTGCCTAATGCTGACTGACCTGTCAAAACAGCCGTAAATTATTCTATACACTGCGTTGCAGATTTCGATTACCCTGCGGTTTACAGTGTTCACACTGGCCTGCTAATTGCTCTGCTTTACTTGACGTGACACTTAAAGAAAAGCGCCTAAGCGCCGATAGGCGTTCTAAGTCACTGCCCTATAAAGGTCCTGAAAATGCTGTTCAGCCGACTTTCCATCCAGTTGAAAATCACCCTATTGGCCGGCCTGTGCTTGCTGGCCATTGTTGCGGTGCTGGTATCCGCCTCGGTCATTCAGGCCTCACGCAGTGCCAGCCTGGTCAAGCAGGCCAGCACCGCCATGCTGCAGGAGTCTGCGCAGCTGCGGATGTCCGCACGTGGCGAATCCCAAGCGTTGCAGATTCAACGCTACTTTATGGACGCCTATCAATACGGGCGCGGCGCGGCGACGCAGGTGTTGTTTATTCGGGAACAGGCCGAGAAGCGCTTTCTAGATGCCTTTGACCTGCGTGAAGACCTGACTCGTCAGGTGCGCAGTGCGCTGGAAGCCAACCGCAGTTTGTTGGGTATTTATGTCGCATTCGAACCGAACGCGCTGGATGGCAAGGATGAGCTTTTTGCTGATCAAGGCAACTTGGGCAGCAATGACAAAGGTCGCTTTTCGGTCTATTGGTCACAGGGTGATAACGGTGAGCTGAGCTCCGAGGCCATGACAGAAGAAAGCCTCAATGACACCACCCCGGGAATCAGCGGCGCGCCCTACAACGCGTGGTACAGCTGCCCACTGCAGAAAAAAAAGGTGTGCCTGCTTGATCCCTATATTGATGAGGCTGACGGGGTAAAAACTCTGATGACCAGCATCGCCTTCCCCTTGCTCCAAGGCGACAAGGTGATTGGCGTATTGGGGGTTGATATCAGCTTGGCCAGCCTGCAAGAGCTCAGCACCAGTGCTCATCAAGGTTTATTCGACGGCGCCGGTCATGTGAGCATCATCAGCCCCGCCGGCTTGCTGGCTGGACATAGCCGCGACAGCACCCTGCTGGGCGGGAAACTGGAAAAAGCCTTTACCAATCAACACAACGAAATTCTCAGCCTGGTGGCAAGCAATCGCCAGGAAACCTTGCACCATGATGGTGCACTGCAAGTGCTGCAACCGCTGCTGCCAATCCCTGAGTCGCAGCCGTGGGGGGTGCTGATGGAGGCGCCTGAGAAGGTTTTGTTAGCGCCCGCTGCCCGTCTTGAAACGCAAATGGATGAAATGGGCACGCGCAGCACTGCAGTGTCCTTGGGGCTTGGTTTGGTTGCCGGGGTGGTAGGGATTCTGCTCATCTGGTTAACGGCGCTTGGGGTTACCCGGCCGATTCTCGGTGTTGCAGCAATGCTGAAGAACATCGCCAGCGGCGAAGGCGATCTGACCCGTCGCCTGGAGTACGCCAAGCAGGATGAACTGGGCGAACTGGCCAGCTGGTTCAACCGTTTCCTCGACAAACTGCAACCCATCATCGCTGACGTTAAACGCAGCGTGCAGGATGCGCGCAGCACAGCCGATCAGTCCGCCCTGATCGCCAGCCAGACCAGCGATGGGATGCAGCAGCAATACCGTGAGGTGGATCAGGTGGCTACAGCGTTCCAGGAAATGAGCGCCACCGCGCAGGATGTTGCGCACAACGCGGCTCAAGCCGCAGAAGCTGCGCGCACTGCCGACCAAGCCAGCCGTGAAGGCATGAGTGTGATCGGTAAAACCACTTCGACCATCGAACTGCTGGCCAACGAGATGAACGTCGCCATGCAGGAAGTCGAAGGTCTGGCCAATAGCAGCGAGAAGATCGGTTCAGTACTCGAAGTGATCCGTTCGATCGCGGAACAGACCAACCTTTTGGCCCTGAACGCTGCGATTGAAGCCGCCCGCGCCGGTGAAGCAGGCCGTGGTTTTGCCGTGGTGGCGGATGAAGTGCGCAACCTGGCGAAACGCACCCAGGACTCGGTGGAGGAAATTCGCCAAGTCATTGAAGGCTTGCAAAGCGGCACCAAGGAAGTAGTCAGCACCATGCACAGCAGCCATCGCCAGGCGCAGGGCAGCGTCGAGCAGGTTGAGCAGGCAGTGGCCGTGCTGCAACGCATCAGCCAAGCGGTCAGCGTGATCACCGACATGAACCTGCAGATCGCCAGCGCGGCTGAGGAGCAGAGCTCGGTGGCCGAAGAAATCAACCGTAACGTCGCTTCGATCCGGGATGTCACTGAATCGATTTCCGCCCAGGCAGACGAGTCAGCAAAAATCAGCCAAGGGCTGAACAAATTGGCCAACCACCAGCAAAGCCTGATGGACCAATTCCGCGTTTAGCGCAGATGGCATGATCGG
Source organism: Pseudomonas sp. WS 5011 (assembly GCF_012985775.1). Lineage (NCBI taxonomy): Bacteria > Pseudomonadati > Pseudomonadota > Gammaproteobacteria > Pseudomonadales > Pseudomonadaceae > Pseudomonas > Pseudomonas sp. WS 5011. The sequence continues at coordinate 39,922 of NZ_JAAQXA010000013.1, read as the reverse complement.
ACCGCCACTCTGGCGGCTGCTTCCTTGTGACGCAGGCTAACCATTGTTAGCCTGCGTTTTTTATTGATGCCGCAGAAATCGAGAGGTGAACGATGCTCAATATTGCCCTAGTGGCCGGCTCCAGCCGCAGTAACAGCCAATCGGGCAAGGTTGCCCGCTTTTTGCGCCAGCGTCTGATTCAGTTGGGTTACACCGATGATGCGCAAAGCAATGTGATCGACCTGGGCCTCGCCCCGCTGCCGCTGTGGCCTGCTGAAGACGCCGGCCCCTGGGGGCTGTACAGCAAGCAACTGGCCGCTGCCGATGCCGTGGTGATCATTTCTCCGGAGTGGAATGGCATGGCCTGCCCGGCCATCAAGAACTTCTTTATCTACGCCAGCAAAGCTGAGCTGGCGCACAAGCCAGGCCTGTTAGTGGGCGTTTCATCAGGGGTGGGTGGGGCTTATCCGATCAGCGAGCTGCGCGCCTCCAGCTACAAAAACTGCCGCCTCTGCTACTTGCCTGAGCACTTGATCGTACGCAGTGTCGAGAAGGTGCTGAACACGCCAGAACCGAGCCACGAAGAGGACCAGCGCCTGCACGCACGGATCGATTACGAGCTGGATATTCTGGTCAAGTATGCGCACGCCCTGCTTCCCGTTCGCGCCAGTATTGATATGAGCAACCCGGCATTTGCCAACGGCATGTAAAGATTGCACTGAACGCACCTGATGACCTCAGGTGCGTTTTAGCGGCAAGCTGACCGTGACGCGCAACCCATCCAGCGGGCTCTCTGCCAGCTGCAAACTTCCGCCCCACGCATCAACAATATCGCGCACGATACCCAGGCCCAGGCCATGACCGGCGACCTGTTCATCCAGACGACTACCACGGCTGAGTACTTCGTCCCGCAGCGCGACGTCGATACCCGGGCCATCATCATCAATCGTAAGTTGGTAGCCCGCTGTCACTTTGCAGATATGCAGCTGTACCTGGCTATCCGCCCACTTGCAGGCGTTGTCCAGCAGGTTACCGAGCAGTTCCAGCAGGTCTTCACGGTCCCAGGGTAAGCGCAAACCAGACTCGGCCTGCCACTCCAGTTGCAGGTGGTTGCCGTGGATCATTGTCAGGGTCGAGAACAGCTCCGGCAGCTCGCTGGCGCAGTCAAAATGCGCGCCGGGCAAGGCCTCCCCAGCTAAACGCGCACGCCCCAGTTCACGGGCGATGCGCTGCTCGATCTGTTGCAACTGACTGTTCAGGCTTTCGCGCAATTGCGGCAGCTGTTTGAGCTCTTCCCGCGTCGCCAGACTGACCAACACCGCAAGCGGTGTTTTCAATGCATGGCCGAGGTTACCCAACGCATTGCGCGACCGTTTGAGGGTGTCTTCGGTGTGCGCCAGCAGGTGGTTGATCTGCGCCACCAGCGGTTCCAGCTCAAGCGGCACCTGCTGATCCAGCTGGCTACGTTGGCCTTGCTGCAACTGCAAAAGCTGCTTGCGGACTTGTTCCAGCGGGCGCAATGCCCGACTGACGATCAGCCGTTGCAGCAACAAAATCAGCACCAGTGCACTGACTCCCAAGCCCAGAATAACTTTCTGCACTTGGCTGAAACTATCGAGTATCGGCCTGTAATCACGCGCCACATGGATCACGATGGACTGGCCATAACGCTGATAATCAGCACGGTAGACCAGCCATTGCTGACCTTGCGGCCCGTCGCCGAGTGCGTCCTTCAAGCCTTCGGCTTCAACTGTGTGCAGCTCTCGGTCCCAAAGTGAGCGCGAGCGCCAGCTCTGCTCATTCAGGTCGATGCGAAAGTACAGGCCGGAGTATGGCCGCTTGTAGGCGGCACTGAGGCGACGTTCATCCAGCTGCAAGCCATTGGGCCCACGCACGACCGCGCCCAGTAACGTCTGGGTTTCATCCTGTAAGGTTGTTTGCAGGTAACCCCGTAGGCTGCGGTCAAACAGCCAAAGGCTGCTTTGCGCCAGCAGCAGGCCGACAATCAGCAATACGCTGACCAGGCCAAGGCTCAAACGCCGTTGAATCGACCTCAAGCAGTATCCCCGCTGAATCGATAGCCCTGCCCGCGGCGGGTTTCGATGATCTCGCGCCCCAGCTTGCGCCGCAGATGGTTAACGTGCACCTCGATGACATTCGAGTCGCGTTCGCTTTCACCGTCATACAGGTGCTCAGCCAGGTGGCTCTTGGACAGCAATTGCCCAGCATGCAGCATGAAATAGCGCAACAGGCGGAATTCCGCAGCAGTCAGCTGCACTTCTTCGCCGTTGCGTTGTACCGATTGTCGCCCTTCATCCAGTTGCAAGCCCGCCGCTTCGAGTTGCGGCTGGTTAGCCAGACCATGAGCGCGGCGCAGCAAAGACTGGATTCGCAGGTGCAGCTCTTCTGGATGGAAGGGTTTGCTCATGTAGTCATCGGCGCCCGCCTTGAGCCCTTCAATCCGCTCAGCCCAGGAGCCGCGTGCGGTAAGGATCAAAACCGGTGTGGTGAGCCCACCAGAACGCCATTCCTGCAACACCTCAATCCCCGGTTTGCCAGGCAAGCCGAGGTCGAGAATGATCAAGTCATAGGGTTCAGTGGCCCCCTGATAAGCCGCATCACGGCCGTCTGCCAACCAATCCACCGCATATCCTTGGCGGATCAAACCGGCCAGCAGCTCATCGGCCAGGGGAACATGGTCTTCAACCAGCAACAGGCGCATTCAGTCTTCCACCTCATCCTTGATCACTTCGCCGGTACTGGCATGTAATTCCAGTTCGCGCACAGTGCCGTCGTCAGTCACCAGCTCGACTTCGTAGACCAGTACGCCGTCCTCTTCTTCCAGCTCGACTTCCAACAGCACCGCGCCAGGATGGCGCTGCAAGGCCATCTGCAGCAATTGCTCAAGGGGCATGATCAACCCCTCGCGGCGCAGACGGAGTGCTTCATCCTGATCCAGGTCGCGCGCACTGCTGCTGAGCGTCAGCGTCAGCAGCAGGAAGGCCAGGAGTGCGCGAGGCAGCCAAGCAGTGGTGTTCATTAATCGTCTCGTTGGTTCTTCAGCACTTGTGCATTAGTGGCATCCAGTTCGACATCCCACTGCACGCCCTGGGCGTCGCGAACTTCTACCTGATAGATGTAGCGGCCGTACTCTTCTTCCAGCTCGGTGTCTTCGGTCTTGCTGCCTGGATGCAGCGCCAGAGCGGCGGCATTGAGTTTTTCGAAGGACTGAATGGTACCGGCGTCACGCAGTTTGAGTGCTTCATCCGGGCCCAGGTCACGGGCTTGAACGAGGCCGGCAGTCAAAGTCAGAGCAGCAGCGGCACATACAGCAGTCAGTGTTTTCATGTTCAGATTCCTTAATGGAGTTGGCTTTCGACGGAGTCCAAGTTACTGCACACGACTTAACTCAAGCTGAATTTGCTTAATACTTGGCGCAAGCACTGATTTATCTCAACCCACGCGCACATCATTCACGCGCTGAAGTCGCTTGGCCTGGCCATTCAGCGCCCTATAATCGCTGCCTTGCGCGATGGAGGCCAGCATGAGTGCGATATTAATCAAGTCCCCTGCTTTGACAATCAAGGCCGGCAAACGCGCCCTCGCGCGTATCCGCGAGCACGGCTTGCAACCAGCCGATGTCGGCATTCTGCCCGGCGCTGCGGGTGGGCCGAAAGCGTTAGGGATTCAGGGGCTGGATCTGGCGCTGTTCGGCGACTGGCTGCAGCGCGCTCCGCGCGAGCGTTCGCTAATCGGGGCGTCCATCGGTTCTTGGCGTTTCGCCAGCGCCTGTTTGCCGGATGCTGCAGCAGGCCTGCGTCGCCTCGGCGAGCTGTATACCTCGCAGCGCTTTGCCAAAGGCGTGAGCATGGCGCAGGTGTCGAGTAGCTGCAGCCTGATGCTTGATCAACTGCTCGGCAACGACGACGCCAACATCCTCAGCAACCCGCATTACCGTTTGAATATCGTCGTGGTGAAAAGCCATGGCCTGCTCCAGCACGATCACCGCGGGGCACTCGGCCTGGGCCTGTCTTCGGTGATTGGCAGCAATCTGCTGGGCCGTCCGCGACTGGCCAAGCACTTCGAGCGGGTGATTCTGCACGACGCCCGCCTTGCTCCGCCCTTAGAGACGCTCAGCGACTTCCCCTCGCGTTATCTGCAACTCGACAGCGGTAATCTGCGTCATGCATTGCTGGCCTCCGGCTCCATCCCGATGATCATGCAAGGGGTCCGCGATATCCCCGGCGCCGGCCCTGGTACCTACCGCGATGGTGGCCTGCTTGATTACCACCTCGACCTGCCGTACAGCGGCGACGATATCGTGCTCTACCCGCACTTCACCGATAAGGTCATTCCCGGCTGGTTCGACAAGGGCATGCCCTGGCGCCGGGGTGATGGCGGGCGCCTGCAGGATGTTCTGCTGCTGGCCCCCTCACGTGACTACCTAGCCCGCTTGCCCCATGGCAAACTCCCAGACCGTAAGGACTTCAGTCGTTACCTGGGCGATGATGCCGGCCGCGAGCGCTATTGGCGCACGGCCATGAGCGAAAGCCAGCGGCTTGGCGACGAGTTTCTCGAACTGGTCGACAGCGGCCGCCTCGGCGAGCGTCTGCAGCCACTCTAAAAACTGAAGCCGACCGAACACCCAAAGCAGCATGACCAAGGATGGGCAGGATGAAACTCGCAGTCGCCATTATCCACGGCATCGGCACGCAAGCCGACTTGCGTGACGACGAAGGCCAGCACGCTTTCGCCCACAGCCTGATCGCCGGGCTGCGCCAACGCCTCGGTGCCGAAGCCAACCAGGTGGCTTTTCAGACGTTGTACTGGGCAAGCGTGCTGGATAAGCGACAACTGGCTTTTCTCGACAAGCTGCGCGACCAGCCGGTGCGCTGGCGCTGGTTACGCCGCATCGTCACGCTGTTTCTGGGTGATGCCAGCGGCTATCGCAAAGTCAGCCAGGCCTACGACACCACCTATGAAGAAGTCCATCAGTGCCTGCGCAGTGGCCTCAATGCCTTGCGCGCCAAGGTCGATGCCGATACGCCGCTGGTGGTGCTGGCGCACTCACTGGGCGGGCATATTTTCTCCAATTTCGTATGGGATCAGCAGCGCATCAATACCGCTGAAGAATGTCCATTGGATCCCTTTCTGGCCTTGGAAACCCTGAGCGGGCTGATCACCTTTGGCTGCAATATCCCCCTGTTTACCTTTGCTTACGACCCGGTCGTGCCGATCCGCTTCCCCGGCCACTGCCTGACTGACGCGGTGACCAAACAGGCACGCTGGCTAAATCTCTACGCACCTGCTGACCCGCTGGGTTATCCGCTGCGCCCATTGCCCAACTATGCCGCCGTGGTCGCTGAAGATCGCGCCATGCCAGTGGGGCCCTGGTACAAGCGCCATACCCCGTTGAGCCACTTGGGCTATTGGGATGATCGAGGCTTTCAGCGCTATATCGCTCATTATCTGCAGCAATTACTGGCCGCCTGCAAAGGCTAAGAGAAGGCCTAACCACCCTCATCCTCGCGCAGCTTCTCGGCTTACACGATTAAAACTGTGATTTATCGGACAATTCCGTGCATTTTTTCGCCGGCATGTGACTTACTGGTCAGCTTCGGTCATCAACAACTATGACTGGCAAATGTGAATTCACCGTTTGCCCTTGTGTATTTGGGATCACCTCGGAGAAACCGACCCCATGAACGCACCGCTGCGTTTTAACGAAGCCCTGCTGATTGCCGACCGCGCCTTTCAACCTTTCCAATGCGTCGCCTGGGCCCCGCAAGATGGCACTGGCAACCTCAGCCTTAGCGTGATTGACCGGACCAGCACCCGCCTGCTCGGCCGCACGCAACTGTCCAGCACCATCTACAGCGACCCAGTGCAATTTGCCGACGTGCTCAAGCAGTCCCGTGAGCAACTCAGCCAGCAAGGTTTCGCCTTGGAGCCCTGGAGCATGCCGGAGTAATCGGCTGCTGTAATAAGGGCTCTGAGCTGCCAATCGGCCCCTCTTGGCAGAGCCCTTCCCTTCCTTCTTTACCCCGTTTCAAATCCCACCCTGCGGCCCTTGCACTCATTTCATGCCTGAGCTTTGCTGCACCCATGCATTAGCGCTTATGCTCAGCAAATCAATCATTGCGAGGAGTTTGCCATGCTGCAATTGCGCCCCAACTGTGAATGCTGCGACCGAGATTTGCTGGCTGACTCCACTGATGCATTGATTTGCTCGTTCGAATGCACGTTCTGTCGGGCGTGTGCGGACAACAGGCTTAATGGCACCTGTCCTAACTGTGGGGGCGAATTGCTCCAGCGTCCTCGTCGTCCGGCCGCCAAACTGCTCAAGTACCCCGCGTCAACTGAACGAGTCAATAAAGCCTAATTCGTTTAAGGCTACTCAGGACAAAGCAGGAGACACACATGAGCGACGAGGACAACAAGCCGTTGACGCTGTGGGAGATGCTGCAAAGCGTACTAAGCGCAGCGTTCGGTGTGCAGAGCGGAAAGAACCGTAGCCGTGACTTCTCAAGGGGCAAGCCCAGCCACTTCATCATTCTCGGCGTGCTGTTTACCGCCGTCTTCGTACTGGTGATCTTCGGCATCGTCAAACTCGTGCTGCACCTGGCAGGCGTCTGACTTATTGCAGCAGCGGTTGAATGGAGAACTGGTAATCCTTGAGCTGCGGTCGGTAGACGGCACTGAACTGGCGAAAATCAAGGCCAAAACCAGGCACTTTGAGGCGCTTCTGCAAATGAGCAGCCTGTTTGGCGTCCAGTAAGCTGAAAAGCGGATCGACTCGGTCTTTGCCACCGCGCTCGGCAAAATCCAGCCCTGCATGGTAATCATGCAACATCACCATGGCCCACCCTCCGAGGGTGAAATGCCCGGCCACCAAGACGCATAGTTTGCGGTCGATACGCGCTTGCAAAACCTCGTCTGAGTTATTCAGCGCCGACAGATAAATATCCTTGCCCGGTTGCCGGCCGATTTCTTGTGCCGCTTGCATCACACCAAACGCCATTTCATCGTTAGCCGACCACACCAGCTTTGCCTCCGGGTAGCGTGGAAGGATCAGTTGCGCCTGTTCATAGGCGCGTTGACGCTTCCACTCACCTTGCAACATCTGCTGCAATTTGATCTCCGGGTGCTCACGCAAGGCACGATGCAGGCCGTCTTCACGCAAGCTTGAAGAGGGAGTGAATCGCACACCAGCAAATGCCAGCAGACTGCCGGGCTTACCCTCAAGCTTGGCGATCAAGGCCTTAGCCATCCAATAGCCTGCTTGCTCGTCGTTGGGCACCAAGCTGCCAATCCAGTTGCGGTAGCCTTCGCGTGAGGCGCCGATAAGCTGTTGCTGTTCAGGCGTAAGGGTACTGTGCAGGGAAAACAGCTTGATCGGACTGTCGGCAAACTGCCGGAGCAGCTCCGGCGCGGTGTACATCTCGTTGACGAATATCAGGTAATCCGGTGGGTTATCGCGGGTCAGTAACTCGCGGGCTTTTTCCAATAGCTGCGACGGGTTTCGCTCACCGTAAATAATCTGCAGCTGCATGCCCAGGTCATCGGCAGCAGCTTGCATAAAGTCACTGTAACCGACCCAGAAAGGCTCATTGGAAAACCCCGGATTGAGAAAGACCACCGAAGCCGGCGCCTTTCCCGCTGTGTGTGCGCTCTCGGCGATGACCGGTGTTGTCACGCCAAGTGCCCATATGCACACAGCGCTGATAACCGTTAAAACAAACCTGAACACGCAATGCCTCCTCATCGGGACGCTGAGTATATCGGCAAAGCCATAGCAATTAGCCATCTCATCGAAATGAGCGGCCTGTGCAACCAAGACGGCACACAGTGCAGTCGTTACAATCGCCTCCCTGCGTTTTCGTTGATCGGTGTTATATGTCGCCTCTGGAAATCATTGCTTCAGCCCTTGGCGTGTGGGCCGTTTGGCTGACCGTGCGGCAAAACCGCTGGTGCTGGCCGCTGGGTTTGCTGATGGTGCTGATGTACGCCTGGATCTTCTATGACGGCAAGTTGTACTCAAACATGCTGCTGCAAGGTGTGTATGCCGTCTTGCAAGGTTATGGCTGGTGGCTTTGGACGCGCGGAGGCAGCAGCCAGACCGGCGTACAGGTCAGCCGACTGAGCCAGCAAGGCATGATGATCAGCTTAGCAACAGGTGCAGCCGGTGCACTTGTGCTCGGGTATCTGATGGCCACATTCACCGATGCGGCCGCGCCCTGGCAGGATGCAGCGCTGAGTGCATTCAGCCTGGTCGCGCAGGTATGGATGGCGCAGAAACGTGTGGAGTGCTGGCCACTGTGGGTCATTCTTGATCTGCTTTTCGTCGCGCTGTTTGTACAGCAAGGCCTGTACCCGACAGCGGCACTGTATGGGCTGTTTACCCTGTTAGCGGTCAATGGTTGGTTGACGTGGCGGCGTGATCGCGCGCTGGTTAACCCATGAAGGCACAAGCATGAAGGTGCTGGTACTCACCGGGCCAGAGTCCAGCGGTAAAAGCTGGCTGTCTGAGCATATCCAGGCGAATTTTGGCGGCGTGTTGGTAGGCGAATACGTGCGGCATTTTATCGAGCGTGAGCAGCGTGACACCTGCTATGCCGACATCAACGCGATCGCCCAGGGTCAATTGGCCTGGGAAGATCAAGCCCGAGCTGAACGCCCTGAGTTGCTCATCCTCGACACACATTTGCTCAGCAACATGCTCTGGAGCCACGCGCTGTTTGGGGACTGCCCCGCCTGGATTGAACAGGCCTTACTCGAACGTGACTATCACCTGCACCTGCTGCTCAACCCTGTCGATGTGCCCTGGGTCGACGATGGCCAGCGCTGCCAGCCAGCGCTGGCTCAACGGTTGACGTTTTACCAACACTGCGAACACTGGCTGCGGCAGCATCAACAGCCACTGCAATGCATTCAAGGCAACTGGGCGCAGCGCCGAGAGCAGGCGCTGGTCACCGTGGCTGACTGGCTCAACTCAACGCAATAGCACACTGGCCCATGCCAGCAGCAAACTCAGGCAGACAACCAACGTCAGCGGTCGGCGTAGACGTGGGTACCATTGCGGTGCCAAGCCCAGTTTGACGGCCCTCAAGTCAGCGGCATACAACCCACCGAACGCTAATAAGCACAGCGGTAACGCCAAGCTGGTTGGCATACCGCCGCTGATGGCCAGCCAGCCCAGCAAAGGCGGCACCACGGATAACCCCAGCTGCATCTGCGCTTGCTCGTCAGTACTTTCCGCACGCATTGCCAGGCCCCAGTGGATCGCCCCCATAAACGCCAAGATCACAGCGGCATAATCCAACAACGCAGCCAACACCAGCTCTCGCCACCCTTCAGGTGTCACCCAGATGCCCAGTGCGCCGGTAACAAAAGGCACCAACCCGGCATAGCCCAACATCAACGCCAATTTAGGCGGCTGTGGCGCGTCAAATGGATGCATCAATTCACTCCTGTGGGTTATTTCGTCATCACCGCACTGTAAAACGATTTTCGGCCCTAGAAGAAGCCTATTTCCGGGATTTTGCTGTAATGGCTGCTTGCCATCTGCGGCTGCAGTTGGCATAAAAACAACAAACAAAAACACCACAAGGAAGTTTCCATGCGCATCCTCCGTCGGGCCCTGTATGGGCTTCTTTTATTATTAATCGCAGGGTTGCTGATCGCCCTGTACTTCATCGCCAATCCCAACCTGCCGGTTTATCAGCAGCCAAACAAGCTGCATTACCTCGATCAGTGGTCTTCTGATGAACGCCAAACCTATTACTACACCCCTCAGGGTACCCAGGTAAAAGGCCTGCGCTATGAGTGGTTCCGTGCCCTGGAGCTGCCGTTTAGCACCAGCAAGTTCGCCACCCCCGACTATCTGGCGCGCTTTGGCTTTCTCGTCGATCCCGCGCAACAACCTACGCCGCTGAATCCTGGAAACCTGCCCGTGGGCTTTGCCCGCCACGCAGATGCGGAGAGTGGTGAGCATTATTTGGATATCAGCTGTGCCGCTTGCCACACCGGTGAGTTGCGTTACCAGGGCCAAGCTGTGCGTATTGATGGTGGTGCTGCGTTGCACTCACTGGCATCCACGGTACCGACCGTGCGCGGCGGCAGCTTTGGCCAAGCGCTCGGGATGAGTATGGCGTTCACCTACTACAACCCCCTGAAATTCAATCGCTTCGCCCAGCAAGTACTGGGAGATGAGTACGCCCGTCACAAGGCGCAGCTGCGTCGCGACTTCAAGGTAGTGCTCGACCGTTTGTTGGGCACCGCATTTAATGACTGGCACCGTGGTTTGTATCCAACCGAGGAGGGCTTTGGTCGTACAGATGCTTTCGGCCGTATCGCCAATAGCGTATTTGGTGATGCCATTGAGCCAAGCAACTACCGCGTTGCCGATGCGCCAGTGAGTTACCCGCAGGTCTGGGATATCTGGAAATTCGACTGGGTACAGTGGAACGGCTCAGCCATGCAGCCCATGGCCCGCAACGTCGGCGAGGCCCTGGGAGTCGGTGCGACCCTGCGCTTGCTGAATACTGATGGTCATCCGGTGGCCGAAGCCGAACGCTATGCCTCCAGCGTGCGGTTGCGTGACCTGTTCACCCTTGAAGAAACCCTGAAAAAGCTGCGACCACCGACCTGGCCTGAAGACGTTTTTGGCAAGGTCGATCTGCCGCTGGCCAGTCGCGGCCGTGCGTTATTTGCCGAGAACTGCGCGTATTGCCATGCCCCTGATCCCAAAACACCTCAGGACAGCTTCGCACCTGCCCGCGATCCGGAATGGCGGATGCGCGTGGTCCCGACATCGATCGTCGGCACTGACCCCACTACAGCTGACAATATTGCCGACCACCGCTTCGATATCAGCAAGCTGGGCTGGACCAAGGCCGAACTGAGTAAGCTTGATGTACGCCTGTACGGCGCGAAGCTGGATGACATCGACATGCGCAGCATCTCCAGTGCCAAGGCCCTGGCCTACGTCACCGCCTATGTGGAAAACCGCGCGTATCAGGATGCCGGCATCACACAACCCGAACGCGGCAATATGGATGGTTTCAACCTCCCTATCGGCGTACAGGAAAAACGTGGATACAAGGCTCGTCCGCTCGACGGAATTTGGGCCACACCGCCCTTCTTGCATAACGGCTCGGTGCCGACCCTGTTCCAGCTGTTGTCGCCGGTGTCGGAACGGCAAACCGAGTTCTGGGTAGGCAATTTCGAGTTCAACCCCAAGCAGATTGGTTACCAGAGTGAGAAATTCACCGGTGGTTTCCATTTCGATACGCAGGTCACCGGCAACAGCAATCGCGGTCATGAGTTCCGTGCGGGATGCCGTGAAGACGGGGTGATTGGCCGCGCTCTGCAACCGGAAGAACGTTGGGCGCTGATCGAGTACCTCAAGGTTTTGGGTAACCCAGCATTGGAACAACAACTACAGCCGGTGGCCGCCAAAACGTGGACGCCCGGCCCGCCTTGCCAGAACTGACCCCACCGCGCCTGTGATCGCACACTGAGAATAATTAAAAGGAATTGACTCCATGTTTAAACGATTCTGGCTCTGGCTCGGCCGCATACTGGGCAAATTACTGGTGCTCGTATTGGCTATAGGGGTAGGCGGCTGGGCCATCGGAGCCGCCTATTACGGATGGAAGTTCTCCGGCCCGGTATCTACAGAAGAGCAAATCCCGCCCGATGAAGCCGCGCTCACTCAGAGCGTTATTGAAGATGCCATCCGCGTGGTCGAACAGCACCGCGACAACACACGGGTGCTGCGCGATGCCCACGCCAAGGCGCATGGCTGCATGAAAGCCGAAGTCACCATCAGTTCCGATATCGATAGCAGCCTGCAACGCGGTGTACTCAGCGAACCAGGCAAGACCTGGCAAGCCTGGATGCGCCTCTCCAACGGCAATGCCTACCCGCAGTTCGACCGCGCCCGGGATGCCCGCGGCATGGCAATCAAGCTACTGGATGTCCCTGGTGAAAAGCTGACACAAAGCCCGCAGCATGCCAGCGAGCAGGACTTTGTGATGTTCAATCACCCAGCTTTTTTCGTGCGCGATGTGGCCGAGTACAAAAGCAATTTCGCTGCCCAGGCCGACGGTAAAAAGGTCATGGCATTCTTCCCCAGCTGGAACCCCAACACCTGGGAAATCCGCCACCTGATCATCGCCCTGAAAACACTGTCCCCTGCCCCGGAAACACCCGTGGCGACCACCTACAACTCCATCGCGCCATTCAAACTGGGTGAGCACAACATCAAGTACCGAGTTATTCCTCAACCAGCAGCCTGCCCGGAGTACCAGTTAGCTGAACAGAATCAGGATCTGCCAAATTTCCTGCGCAATGCGCTGTACCAGCAGCTGTCGCTGGACCGCGTACCCGCCTGTTTTGCCCTGCAAGTGCAGCGACAGAACGCCGAGTACTACATGCCTATCGAAGACCCCAGTGTTGAGTGGAGCGAAGCCATTTCACCGTTCGAAACCGTCGCCACCATCAAGGTGCCGGCGCAGGACTTTGATAGCCGCGAGCAGAACCTGTTCTGTGACAACCTCTCCTTCAACCCATGGCATGCACTGCCCGAACATCGTCCGATTGGCGGCATTAATCGCCTGCGCAAGGCGGTCTACGAGGCTGTCAGCATCTATAGGTTGGAGCGGAATCAACCATAAAACTGTATCCAATTCCCTGTGCTACTCGGTTAACAGCCGCTGAGCTGGTAATATTCGCGCCTTGCTAAACGCGCTGTTAGCCGCGTACCACCTGAGAGAAAGACCGTGGAATTGTTCAAAGAGTTTATGTTCGAGGCCGCGCACCGCCTGCCTCACGTCCCCGAAGGGCACAAATGCGGGCGCCTGCACGGCCACTCCTTCAAGGTCGCGGTGTATATCGAAGGTGACGTTGACCCTTATACCGGCTGGATTCGCGACTTCTCCGAGATCAAGGCGATCTTCAAGCCACTCTATGAGCAACTTGATCACAACTACCTGAATGACATTCCTGGCCTGGAAAACCCCACCAGTGAAGTGCTGGCCAAGTGGATCTGGCAGCAACTCAAGCCGCTGCTGCCAGAGCTCTCGCGTATACGTATCCACGAAACCTGCACCAGCGGCTGCGAATACCGCGGCGACTGATCGCACCTCGCCTGGCGTCTGATCGAAGCGCCAGGCAACCTCCCCCTGCCCCTCAGCATTCTCACTCGGCCGCCAATTCAATTGTGCTGAGCGCAGAACAACGGCTGCCGAAAATCCACCGGAAAATTTCATAAATTTGAAACCGGTTTGAAAACAAGCACGCGAGCTTGTTATTGCCCCGTCCCTGTTTTAGGGTGCCTGGGCACTTTACCTGGATGGGTAAAGCTTCTTATGGATAAGCGAAAAGGAATCACAACATGTTGAAGAAAATTGCTCTGGCTACCGGCCTGGTTACCCTGCTCAGCGGTTGCGCCTCTGGCCTGTCGCCAGTCAGCGTTGGCCTGATCACCGACGTTAAAGGTCCGATCACCGCCACCACCGCTTCCGGTAACAAAACCGGTACTGCTTGCGCCACCACCATCATTGGTCTGATCAACAAAGGCGACGCTTCGATTGCTGCCGCCAAGGCCAATGGCAACATCGGCACCATCGCTACCGCTGATTACCACACCAAAGGCTTCTACCCGTTCTTCGGCGAAACCTGCGTGAACGTAACCGGTAACTAAGTTGCCCGACTGCCCCCAAACCCAGTTTGGGGGCAGTACAGAAACCACGCCGTTTTAGAGGCCGTAGCCCGCCAGGGCTGACAAGAACTGCGCCTCGTCAATCACCCGAACACCCAGCTCACTGGCCTTTGCCAGCTTCGAACCGGCACCAGGCCCAGCCACCACACAACTGGTTTTTGCCGAAACCGACCCTGCTACCTTGGCGCCCAGACTTTCCAGCTTTTCCTTGGCCACATCGCGGCTCATCACTTCCAGCGTGCCGGTCAGCACCCACGTCTGTCCAGCTAGCGGCAAGCCTTCGATAACTTTTTTCTCGCAGTGCCAGTGCATGCCAAAGGCCTTTAGCTGCGCTTCGATGGCGCGCGCGCGCTCTGCATTGGCAGCAACCTCGAAAAACTCGCGCACCGCCTTCGCTTGCTTCTCAGGCAGCGTCTGGCGCATATCCAGCCAGTCAGCTGCCAGTACGGCCTCAAGGCTGCCAAACTTATCCGCCAGTTTCTGTGCACCACCGGGGCCTACGGACGGGATATTCAGTTTGTCGAGCATTCCGGCCAGGGTAGCGCTGGCACTGAACTCGGCACTAAGCTCGCCTTGCTCCTGCAATTGCAGCCCGCACTGATCATGGGCCAACAAGTCCGCGATAACCTGCTGGTTATGGCTGTCGGCAAAGAAACTGTGGATCTCATGCGCCACTTCCAGACCGATATCCGGCAGATAAGTCAGCACTTCCGGCAAGGCCTGCTGCACGCGCTCCAGAGATGCCAGCGAGCGAGCCAACACCTTAGCGGTTTCCTCGCCTACATCGGGTATGCCTAGGGCATAGATAAACCGCGCAAGGCTGGGCTGTTTACTGTCGGCGATGGCCTGCAGCAGCTTGTTGCTGGAAACCTCGGCAAAGCCTTCCAGATTGATGATCTGCTCATAGCTCAGCTTGTACAGATCGGCCGGCGAGGCGATCAGCTGCTCATCAACCAGTTGCTCAATGGTCTTGTCGCCCAGGCCTTCGATATCCATGGCGCGGCGCGAAACGAAGTGGATGATCGCCTGCTTAAGCTGCGCAGCACATGCCAAACGACCGACACAGCGGTACACCGAACCCTCGCTAAAGGTTTCCTTACCCTTGCTGCGCTTGACCAACTGGGTGCGCTCAACATGGGAGCCACACACCGGGCAACTTTCGGGAATTTGCACAGGCTTGGCATCCATTGGACGCCGCTCAGGCACTACCTGCACCACCTGCGGAATCACATCACCGGCTCGGCGGATGATTACCGTATCGCCGATCATCACCCCCAGGCGCGCCACCTCATCCATATTGTGCAGAGTGGCATTAGACACCGTAACGCCCGCCACTTTGACCGGTTTCAGGCGCGCAACCGGAGTAACCGCACCGGTACGGCCAACCTGAAACTCCACATCCAGCAACTCGGTCAGCTCTTCCATCGCCGGGAATTTGTGGGCAATCGCCCAGCGCGGCTCGCGGGCACGAAAGCCCAGTTCGCGCTGATAGGCCAGGCTGTTGACCTTGAACACCACGCCGTCGATTTCATAAGCCAATGACTCGCGTCGCTCACCAATACTGCGGTAATACGCAAGACATTCATCGGCACCTTTGGCCAGTTTCAGCTCGCGACTGATCGGCATACCCCATTGCTTCAAGGCCTCAAGGATGCCGATATGCGTTTGCGGCAGCTCGCCTTGCACCTGACCAATGCCGTAGCAGCAGAATTCCAGCGGACGGCTGGCGGTAATTTTCGAATCCAGCTGGCGCAGGCTGCCGGCCGCCGCATTACGCGGATTAGCGAAAGTCTTACCGCCCTGCTCCAGCTGTCGTGCATTCAGCGCCTCGAAACCGGCCTTGGACATAAAGACTTCGCCACGCACTTCCAGCACAGACGGCCAGCCCTCGCCCTGCAGCTTTAATGGCACATTACGAATGGTGCGCACGTTAACGCTAATGTCCTCGCCCGTGCTGCCATCGCCACGCGTAGCGCCACGCACCAGCAGGCCGTCGCGGTACAACAGGCTGACCGCCAGGCCATCAAGCTTAGGCTCACAGCTGTATTCAATCTCGGCGCCGCCACCAAACAGATCGCCTGCAGGCAGATCCAGGCCCTCACGCACCCGACGATCAAAGTCGAGCAAATCGGCCTCTTCAAAGGCGTTGCCCAGACTGAGCATTGGCACTTCGTGCTTAACCTCGCCGAACGCCGACAGCGCCAGGCTACCGACGCGCTGGGTTGGTGAGTCGGCCGTTACCAGTTGCGGGTGTTCCGCTTCCAGGGCTTTCAACTCATGGAACAGGCGGTCATATTCGGCGTCAGGAATACTCGGCTCATCGAGTACGTGATAGCGATAGTTATGCCCATCCAGTTCAGCACGCAGTTGCAGAATGCGTTGGGCGGCAATCGAGGCGTCGGTCATTGCGGTGTGCTCTCAAACGAAAAGAGCAGCCTTGGCTGCTCTTTCTATTTCATTGGTTAATTCAGCGCTTATTGGTCAGCTGCTTGCGCTCATATTCAACGATGCGCTGACGGTAATGTTCGATAGTTTGCGCGGTCATTACGCTGCGCTGGTCATCTTTCAACTCGCCATTGAGTTCATGGGCCAGTTTGCGCGCTGCGGCAACCATTACATCGAAAGCCTGTTTGGGGTGACGCGGGCCAGGCAGACCGAGGAAGAAGCTCACAGCACGGGTGCTGAAGCCCTCAATATCATCCAGGTCAAAGGTGCCAGGTTTCAGTGCGTTGGCCATGGAGAACAACACTTCACCATTACCCGCCATGCTTTCGTGACGGTGGAAGATGTCCATCTCGCCAAAGCGCAGGCCACTTTCCAGAATGTTCTGCAGCAATGCCGGCCCCATAAAGCCTTCATCGCCACGGGCGATCACGTTGATCACCAGTACTTCCTCAACCGGCGGCAATTCCTTGGTGCTTTCTTTGGCCGGGCTTGCAGGTTTACCTACCACCTCATCATCAACTGGGTTGAGCAATGTCGGTACTGGCTCATCCTGACCCAAATTCAGGTCGCCCTGTTGCGGCTCACCGCTGCGACGACGATTCAGTTCACGGGCGCTTAGCGACGGCAGGTCTTCTTCATCAAAAGCCGGCTCATGGCTGCGGTCAATTACACGCGGCGGGCTAAGCAGATCGGGATCGCTGTCATCATCAGGCAGATTGGCAAAACTGCGGTCAAGTTTGAACTTGAGTTTGCCCTTACCACCGCGCATCCGCCGCCAGCCATCAAACAGGATGCCGGCAATCACAATAATGCCGATGACAATCAGCCACTCGCGCAGACCGAATTCCATGAAATACCTTAACCCCTAATAAAAATGTGATGAAAAAGGCCTTCCTGGGCCATTTTGCTAATTCTTTTCCGCGACGCCAAGCCTATGTTATGCCAGGCCTTTCCCTGAGTTATAACGCCACGTCTAATAACAATGCGCATTAAGCTAGCACGACGAAAGATAACTTTACACCGCCCTGGCCATCATGATTCAACCAAGGCCAGCGCTTCCTCCACATCCACGGCCACCAATCGCGAACAACCGGGCTCGTGCATGGTTACGCCCATCAACTGATCAGCCATTTCCATGGCGATTTTATTGTGGGTGATATAAATAAATTGCACCGTTTCCGACATCTCTTTTACCAGCCGTGCGTAGCGCCCGACGTTGGCATCGTCCAGCGGTGCATCTACTTCATCGAGCATGCAGAACGGCGCCGGATTGAGCTTGAAGATGGCAAATACCAGGGCCAATGCCGTCAGCGCCTTTTCCCCACCAGAGAGCAAATGAATAGTGCTATTTTTCTTGCCCGGCGGACGCGCCATGATGGTTACGCCGGTATCAAGCAGATCTTCGCCGGTCAGTTCCAGATAAGCGTTGCCGCCACCAAATACTTTCGGGAATAGCGCTTGTAGGCCACCGTTAATCTGATCGAAGGTTTCCTTGAAGCGGTTGCGGGTTTCCTTGTCGATCTTGCGAATCACGTTCTCCAGGGTATCCAGCGCTTCCACCAGGTCGGCGTTCTGCGCGTCCAGATAGCGTTTACGCTCGGATTGCTGCTGGTATTCATCGATCGCCGCCAGGTTGATCGGCCCCAAGCGCTGAATACGCGCGGCCAGGCGTTCCAACTCTTCTTCCCAAGCTTTCTCGCTGGCCTCTGCGGGCAAGGTCGCCAGCACGCCATGTAGGTCGTAGTTGTCTTCCAGCAACTGATCCTGCAACGCCTTACGCCGCACGGTCAGTGATTGCCAGTCCATGCGCTGCTGTTCCAACTGGCTACGCAGCAACTGCGACTGCTGCTCAGCCTGGGTGCGGCGTTTCTCCGCATCGCGCAGTTCACGGTCGGCATCTTCCAGGGCCAGGCGCGCCAGCTTGAGTTCGTCTTCCACCGCCATGCGTTTATCGAGTTGCTCTTCGAGCTTCATCCGCAGCTCTTCCAGGGGCGCTTCGCCCTCCTCCAGATTGAGGTTGAGCTGCTCGCGCTTCTCGTGCAGACGCTCGGCCTGCAACTCCAGGCGTTCTAGGGCCTGGCGGGTGGAGTCATGCTGGGCTTTCAACGAACCCAGGCGCACTGCTAGCTGGTGGGCGTGATCTTTGTGCTGACGGGCTTCCTGACGCACGCGGTCGAGGCGTTCGCGCAGGCTGTCGCGGCGGGCCAGCAGACTTTCGCGCTGCTCGTTGTCGGTCGCCATGGCATCCAGAGCATCCTGCAGTTGCAGACGCGACTCACCCAGCTGCTCATGCTCGATTTCGCGCTGTTCGCCCAACTCCAGCAGCTCGCTGTCCAGGCGGGTACGGCGCAGTATCAGTTGTTCGACCTTAGCTTGCCCGGCAGACAACTGAGCCTTCAGCTCGCCGAGACGACGGGCAAGATCCTGGGCCTGGCGGCGCTGCTGCTCGCGCTGCTCTTCCTGAGCGCGCTGGTTTTCGCGCAAATGCAGTAACCGCTCATCCAGCAAGGCCAGCGCGGCTTCGCGCTCATCGCGTTCCAAAGTCAGCCGTTCGATCTCCTGACCACGGGCCAGTACGCCGCTTTCCGCTTCGCTGGCGCGGCGCACGCGCAGAAAATGCCGGCCGACCCAGTAGCCATCACGGCTGATCAGACTTTCGCCTTCGGCCAAGTTCAAGCGCGCGGCCAGCGCTTCATCCAGACTTTGCACCGGTTTGACCTTGCCCAGCCAGGGTGCCAGGTCGACGCTAGCTTCAACCTTGTCCAGCAGGCTGCCGGCAACCCGCGCGCCGCCCTTGCTCGGGCTGGCCAGGCGCAGATCGCCCTGGGTTAGCCCGGCAAAATCCAGGCCCTGAAAATCATCCAGCAGCACGGCCTGCAGGTCGGCACCCAGCACGGTTTCCACCGCCAGTTCCCAGCCGGCTTCAACCCGCAGGCCCTCGGCCAGACATGGGCGTTCGCTCAGCTGCTGCTCGCGCAGCCAGTCGCCAGCACCTTTACCTGGGTCCAGCGCCGCTTGCTGCAGCGCTTCCAACGATGCCAAACGGCCATTCAGACGTTGCAATTCACCTTGCGCCTGCTGCTGGGCCTGACCGCTGTGCTGCAGGTCATTACGCAGCTGCTGCAGACGCTCGGCCTGCTGCTCTTCTTCAAGCTGCAGGTCTTCCAGGCTGATTTCACCGGCGGCAATCTGCTCGCTCAATTCGATAATCGCCGCATCTTCCGGGTCGGCCGCCAGTTGCTGCAGCTCATCGGTCAGGCGGCGCTGACGCTCGGCCAGGCGCTCCAGGCTCTGCTCCAGCTGGGCGATTCGGGATTGTTGCACCTCGGCCTGACGCCGTGGCTCAGCGCTGCGCTGAATGAAGCTGTCCCACTGCTCCTGCCAGCCGTGCATGGCTGTTTCGGACTCTTCCAGCCCGGCGGCGGACTCTTCGGCCGCCGCTGCAGTCAGCTCCTGCTCAGGCTCGAGCATGGCCAGCTCTTCGCCCAGAGTTGCCAGTAGCGTACGGTCGTGACCCAGATGCGATTCGGTTTCCAGGCGGGCGCGCTCGGCTTCGTTAAGGTCATCCTGCAACTGGCGCAAACGCTGCTGGCCGTGCTGGATGCTCTGCTCAATACGCGCGATATCGCCGCCCACCGAGTAGAAACGGCCCTGCACCAAGTTGAAACGCTCGCTCAGCTCATGGTGGCCATCGCGCAGGCGTTCGATGCTCGCATCGGCATTGCGCTGTTCGGCCACCAGCGCTTCGAAGCTTACTTCCTGGTTGCTGATCACCGCCTCACGGCTACCCACCTGCTCGTTCAGCGCCTGCCAGCGCAAGGCAGTGAGCTGGGCTTTGAGCTGACGCTCCTCGGCCTTGTATTCCTGGTACTTCTCCGCGGACTGGGCCTGGCGGTGCAGGCGGTCAAGCTGACGTTCCAGCTCTTCCCGCAGGTCGGTCAGGCGCGCGAGGTTTTCATGGGTGCGGCGGATGCGGTTCTCGGTCTCGCGGCGGCGCTCCTTGTACTTGGAGATACCGGCGGCCTCCTCGATAAAGTTACGCAGGTCTTCCGGCTTGGCTTCGATCAGCTTGCTGATCATGCCCTGCTCGATGATCGAATAGCTGCGCGGGCCCAGACCAGTACCAAGGAAGATGTCAGTAATGTCGCGGCGACGGCATTTGGTGCCGTTAAGAAAATAGGTGTTCTGGCTGTCGCGGGTAACCCGGCGGCGGATCGATATTTCGTTATAGCCGGCGTATTCGCCCGTCAGGGTGCCGTCGGAGTTGTCGAAGATCAGCTCGATGGAGGCTTGGGTCACCGGCTTGCGGGTATTCGAGCCGTTGAAGATGACGTCGGTCATCGACTCGCCACGCAGGTTCTTCGCCGAGCTTTCGCCCATCACCCAGCGCACGGCGTCGATGATGTTCGACTTACCGCAACCGTTTGGCCCGACCACTGCCGCCATATTACTGGGGAAGGTCACCGTGGTCGGGTCAACAAATGACTTGAAACCGGCCAGTTTGATGCACTTGAGCCGCATAGACAGCCTTCCTTAAGCGTCGGCCAGTGCGGCCAGCACCAGCTGGCAATTGTGCTCACCGTAACCCAGCAATACCTCGCGGATGGCCTGGTGGTCACGGGCGATGATCGCCTGCAGCAAGGCGGCAAAGGTATTGAGGAACTGGCCCATTTCACCTTTGCGCCGCTCCAGCGCCAGGTGATAGGTGCGGCTGATGGCCGGCAGCAGGTTCTCCACGGTTTCCTGCAGGTAGGGATTATTGGAGAACGGGAAGGCAGCACGCATGATGTCAAAGCTGCTTTCGACAAAAACGTTGATATCTTCGCGCTGCAGGCTGTTCTGCAGACGTTGCTGAATCACCAGGAACGGCCCGAGATCCGCCTCGACCTGCCAGCTATCCGCAACCGCCTTGCCCAGCAGGATGTACAGCTCCATGACCAGGGCATACAGGCTCTTGACGTTATGCGGCGTCAGTTCAGCCACCTGCGCGCCACGGCGCGGTGGAATAACGATCAAGTGCCGGCGTTCCAGAATCAGCAGCGCTTCACGCACCGAACCCCGGCTGACATTCAGCGCCTGGGTAACTTTCTGTTCCTGAATCCGCTCACGCGCCTTCAACTCACCACGAATGATGCGTTCGGCAAGGTGATGGGCGATCTGC
Source organism: Pseudomonas sp. WS 5011 (assembly GCF_012985775.1). Lineage (NCBI taxonomy): Bacteria > Pseudomonadati > Pseudomonadota > Gammaproteobacteria > Pseudomonadales > Pseudomonadaceae > Pseudomonas > Pseudomonas sp. WS 5011. The sequence continues at coordinate 18,611 of NZ_JAAQXA010000013.1, read as the reverse complement.
TCAGCGAGGCTATCCGGTGCCTTGAACGTCATGATGATCCTTAGGCTCTATCTGACCTATTGGAGGGGGCTTAAGACCGCTAAACCCGCACCAGGCTTGGCCTGAGCGGTCGAGCGCCGGCGCGAGTGTAACACAGGGTGTTACCGGGCCAAGGCCACCAGCGCCCTGCTTTCAAACCAAAAGGTGGGCTGCAAGGGGATGGGCAGTAACATGGATTGTCCTACAATCCAACCATCACCCCACTCCAACAATAATAAGTACGGAGCCACCATGTTCGAACGCCTGCCCTCCAACTGGATGCTTGTGATTAAAAGCATCGGCTACTGGTTCTGGTTGATCCCTGTATTGGGCATCCCATTGAGCTATTACTGGTCATTAAATAGCCAATACGCCAACGCCTGGCCCTGGCTGGTGGTGCTGGTGGTGTTTGGGGTGATTCCGCTGCTGGATTTCATCATTGGCCGTGACCCTGCTAACCCCGACGAAGCGGTGCAAGTACCGCAAATGGAGCAGCAAGGTTACTACCGTCTGCTCAGCCTGATCACCGTGCCGGCTTTGCTCGGCATGCTCGGCTGGTCCGGCTGGGTATTCGTCAATCATGAGGCCTGGAGCTGGGTTGGCCAGCTCGGCTGGGTTCTGTCCGTCGGCACGGTAACTGGCGCCATCGGCATTACCGTGGCCCATGAGTTTATCCATAAGGACCCGCAGCTGGAGCAGAACGCCGGCGGTTTGCTGCTGGCCGCCGTGTGCTACGGCGGCTTCAAGATCGAGCATGTGCGCGGTCATCATGTGCATGTCTCAACCCCGGAAGATGCCAGCTCTTCGCGCTACGGTCAGAGCCTGTACGCCTTCCTGCCGCACGCCTATGTGCACAACTTCCTCAATGCCTGGAAGCTTGAAGCCGAACGCCTGAAGCGCAAAAACCTGCCAGCGCTGCACTGGCGCAATGAGCTGATTGGCTGGTATGCGATCAGTGCGCTGTTTCTGCTCGGTTTCAGCCTGGCCTTCGGCTGGCTCGGCGCGCTGTTCTTTATCGCGCAGTCGGTGGTCGCCTTCACCTTGCTGGAAATCGTCAACTACGTGGAGCATTACGGCCTGCACCGTCGCAAACTGGAGAATGGCCGTTATGAACGCACCAATCCGACGCATTCATGGAACAGCAACTTCCTGCTGACCAACCTGTTTCTCTTCCATCTACAGCGCCATTCCGACCACCACGCTTACGCCAAACGCCGCTATCAGGTGCTTCGCCATTTCGACGACAGTCCGCAATTGCCCAACGGCTATGCCGGGATGATCGTCCTGGCGCTGTTTCCACCGCTGTGGCGCGCAGTGATGGACCCGCGCGTACGTGCCTACTACGCCGGTGAAGAGCACCAACTGACTGATTCGCAGCTGACCCATTCCTAAACGCAGTTACGGCAACAAGAAAACGCCAAGGGCTCACACCCTTGGCGTTTTTTATGTCCTGCACTTTTGTTTCTGCAGCGCCTTGCTTGGCATAAAAACGGCTAGCGTTTAACCGAGCTGCAGGGCTTTTCGCGCTCATAACTGAATCGCATGACAATCGCCTGACCAAAGAGTCAAATATTTGTTGACCCTAAAGTCAGAAAATTCTAGATTCGCCTCATGCCAAGCCGTGTGGAAACGCTGTGCCATTGTGCTCAGTCGTTTCAGCAGAGCCTGATACGAGAACAATAAAGTGCCTGGAGGTCGTCCTTGATCCAGTTTTTACTCAACCGGGAGCTGCGTACTGAGCATGCCCTCGACCCAAACGTCACCGTGCTCAATTACCTGCGTGAGCATCTCGGCAAATCCGGAACCAAAGAAGGCTGCGCCTCTGGCGATTGCGGTGCCTGCACCGTGGTGGTCGGTGAACTGGATGGCGAGCGCGTGCGTTATCGAACCCTCAACTCCTGCCTGACCTTCGTTTCCAACCTGCACGGCAAACAGCTGATCACGGTTGAAGACCTCAAGCACCAAGGCCAACTGCACAGCGTGCAACAGGCCATGGTCGACTGCCACGGCTCGCAGTGCGGCTTCTGCACCCCGGGTTTCGTCATGTCGCTGTTCGCCCTGCAGAAAAACAGCAGCGGCTTCGACAAGGCTGACACCATGGAAGCCCTGGCCGGCAACCTCTGCCGCTGCACCGGCTACCGTCCGATTATCGATGCCGCCGAACAGGCCTGCTGCCAGAAACAGCCAGACCAGTTCGACGCTGCCGAAGCGCAAACCGTTGCGCAACTGAAAGCCATCGCCCCGCAGGATACTGCCGAGCTCAACAGTGGCGACAAACGCTGCCTGTTGCCGCTGACGGTGGCTGACCTGGCCGATATTTACGCAGCCAACCCGGAAGCGCGTCTGCTGGCTGGCGGCACCGACCTGGCCCTGGAAGTCACCCAGTTCCACCGCGAACTGCCGGTGATGATCTACGTCGGCCATATCGAAGCGATGAAGCGCGTCGAAGTGACCGCCGAAAGCATCGAAATCGGTGCTGCAACCGCCCTTTCCGATTGCTACGCCGCTCTGGCCCAGGATTACCCGGACTTCGGCGAGCTGTTGCACCGTTTCGCCTCCCTGCAAATCCGCAACCAGGGCACCCTGGGCGGCAATATCGGCAACGCCTCGCCGATTGGCGACGCCCCGCCGCTGCTGATCGCCCTCGGCGCGCAGATCGTGCTGCGCAAAGGCAACACCAGCCGCACCCTGCCGATCGAAGACTACTTCCTCGACTACAAGGTGACTGCGCGCCAGGAAGCCGAATTTATCGAGAAAATCATCGTGCCGCGCCATCAGCCCAGCCAAGCGTTCCGCGCCTACAAGGTGTCCAAGCGCCTAGACGACGACATCTCCGCCGTGTGCGCCGCATTCAACTTGGTGGTCGAAGATGGCGTAGTGCAAAGCGCACGTATCGCCTTTGGCGGTATGGCGGCCATCCCGAAACGCGCCGCTGCCTGTGAAGCCGCCCTGCAAGGCTCGGCCTGGTATCCAGGTGTGATCGAACGCGCCTGTGCTGCACTGGCCGAGGACTTCACCCCGCTCAGCGACTTCCGCGCCAGCAAGGAATACCGCCTGCTCACTGCACAGAATCTGCTGCGTAAATTCTTCCTCGAGCTGCAAGCTCCCGAAGTCGAAACCCGGGTGACCGCTTATGTCTAACCACATCCAACACAAAACCCAGGCTGAGCTGGCAGAGCTGTTCCGTGCCGACATCACCACCGGCGTCGGCAAGAGCGTCAAACATGAAAGCGCGGACAAACACGTCTCCGGCGAAGCCATCTACGTCGACGACCGTCTGGAATTTCCGAATCAGCTGCACGTTTATGCCCGCATGAGCGACCGCGCCCACGCGCGCATCGTCAGCATCGATACCGCGCCCTGTTACGCCATTCCTGGCGTGGCCATTGCGATTACCAGCAAGGATGTACCCGGCCAGTTAGACATCGGTCCAGTAGTCGCCGGTGACCCGCTGCTGGCGGATGGCAAGGTCGAATACGTTGGCCAGGTGGTGATCGCCGTAGGCGCCGACAGCCTGGAAACCGCCCGTAAGGCGGCCATGGCCGCAATCATCGAGTACGAAGACCTTGAACCGGTGCTCGACGTGGTCGATGCACTGCGCAAGAAGCATTTCGTTCTCGACAGCCACCAGCACAAGATCGGCAATTCCGCCGCCGAATTGGCCACCGCGCCGCGTCGCCTGCAAGGCAGCCTGCATATCGGCGGCCAGGAACACTTCTACCTAGAGACTCAGATTTCCTCGGTAATGCCCACCGAAGACGGCGGCATGATCGTCTACACCTCGACGCAGAACGCCACCGAAGTGCAGAAACTGGTGGCCGAAGTGCTTGGCGTACCGATGCACAAGATTGTGATCGACATGCGCCGCATGGGCGGCGGTTTCGGCGGCAAGGAAACCCAGGCCGCAGGCCCGGCGTGCCTGTGTGCGGTGATCGCCCACCTCACTGGCCGGCCGACCAAGATGCGCCTGCCGCGCGTTGAAGACATGCAGATCACCGGCAAACGTCATCCGTTCTACGTTGAATACGACGTGGGCTTCGATGACAACGGCCTGCTGCATGGCATCGAGATTGAACTCGCCGGCAACTGCGGCTACTCGCCAGATCTGTCTGGCTCGATTGTCGACCGCGCGATGTTCCACTCGGACAACGCCTACTTCCTCGGCAACGCCACCATCAATGGCCACCGCTGCAAGACCAACACCGCGTCGAACACCGCCTACCGCGGCTTCGGCGGCCCGCAGGGCATGGTCGCCATCGAAGAGATCATGGATGCGGTCGCCCGCAGCCTGGGCAAAGACCCGCTGGAAGTACGCAAGCTCAACTACTACGGCAAGACCGAGCGCAACGTCACCCACTACCACCAGACCGTCGAGCACAACGTTATCCACGAGATGACCGCCGAACTGGAAGCCAGCAGTGACTACGCCAAGCGCCGCGAAGAAATCCGCGCGTTCAATGCCAAGAGCCCAGTGTTGAAGAAAGGCCTGGCGCTGACCCCGGTGAAATTCGGTATCAGCTTTACCGCCACTTTCCTCAACCAGGCCGGCGCGCTGATCCATATCTACACCGACGGTTCGATCCACCTGAACCATGGCGGTACCGAGATGGGCCAGGGCCTCAATACCAAGGTCGCGCAGATCGTCGCCGAAGTGCTGCAGGTGGATATCTCGCGCATCCAGATCACCGCCACCAATACCGACAAGGTGCCAAACACCTCGCCGACTGCAGCCTCCTCGGGTGCCGACCTGAACGGTAAGGCCGCACAGAATGCCGCCGAAACCCTCAAGCAGCGTCTGATTGATTTCCTGGTTCGCGAATACAAGGTCACCCCGGAAGATGTGGAGTTCCGCAACAGCCAGGTGCGCGTACGCGATCTGTTCCTGAGCTTCGAGGAAGTGATTCAGAAGGCCTACTTCGGCCAGGTATCGCTTTCCAGCACCGGGTTCTATCGCACGCCGAAGATCTACTACGACCGTGACAAGGCCGCCGGCCGCCCGTTCTACTACTTCGCCTACGGCGCCGCCTGCTCCGAGGTTATCGTCGACACCCTGACGGGCGAGTACAAGATGCTGCGCACCGACATCCTGCATGACGTCGGCGCTTCACTGAACCCGGCGCTGGACATCGGTCAGGTCGAAGGCGCATTCGTTCAAGGCATGGGTTGGCTGACCATGGAAGAGCTGGTGTGGAACGGCAAAGGCAAGCTGATGACCAATGGTCCGGCCAGCTACAAGATTCCGGCCATTGCCGACATGCCACTGGACCTGCGCGTCAACCTGGTGGAAAACCGCAAGAACCCGGAAGACACCGTGTTCCACTCCAAGGCCGTTGGTGAACCACCCTTCATGCTTGGCATCGCCGTGTGGTGTGCGATCAAGGACGCCGTGGCCAGCCTGGCGGACTACCGCGTACAGCCGCAGATCGACGCGCCGGCCACGCCTGAGCGCGTGCTCTGGGGTGTGGAGCAAATGAAGAAACTGCAGCAGACCGCCAAGTCGGCCGCCGCTGCAGAGGTAGAACCGGCGTAATGCCAAACCGCCTGGGTGGTCACCCACCCAGGCACTGCACACACAGGTGTACAACAATGACAAAACACACCGAGCCAAAAACCCAGACACCCCGACCGATACCCGTACCCATACTGGATCCGTCCCCGAGCAACTGGCGCTTGCCGCGCCCCGGACAGACCACGCCTTCCTGGAGGCTGAGCAAATGAGCTGGATCAGCGCCCTCGCCGACCTGCAGCAACGCGGTGAACCCTGCGTGCTGGTGACTATCATCGAAGAACGCGGCTCAACCCCGCGCAATGCTGGCTCGAAAATGGTGGTCACCGCTGACCGCATCTTCGAGACCATCGGTGGCGGTCATCTGGAATTCAAGGCGATGGAGCTGGCCCGCGAAATGCTCAGCAGCCGCAGCCAGGACACCCGCCTGGAGCGCTTCAGCCTCGGCGCCAGCCTTGGCCAGTGCTGCGGCGGTGCCACTGTGCTGCTGTTCGAACCCATGGGCCAGCCCCAGGCACAGATTGCCGTGTTTGGCGCCGGCCACGTTGGCCGCGCCCTGGCGCCGCTGCTCGCCAGCCTGCCATGCAAGGTGCGCTGGATCGACTCGCGGGAAAACGAGTTTCCCGAGCAGATCCCCGCAGGCGTGGACAAGGTGGTCAATGAAGAGGTGATCGACGAGATCGAACGCATGCCCGCCGGCAGCTACTTTATCGTCATGACCCACAACCATCAGCTCGACCTGGAGCTGACCGCCGCAATCCTCAAACGCAATGACTTTGCCTACTACGGCCTGATCGGCTCGCAGACCAAACGCGCCAAATTCGAACACCGCCTGCGTGATCGCGGCTTCGATCCAGCAGTGGTAACGCGCATGCGCTGCCCGATGGGGTTGGCTGAGGTCAAAGGCAAGTTGCCGGTAGAAATTGCCGTGTCCATCGCCGGCGAAGTGATCGCCACCTATAACGCTGCCTTTGGCCAAGAGAGCAAAAAAGGCCAGCCCAGCGTTGCCAAGCTGCTGCCCGCCTCTCGCCGAAGCCAGGCCTGACTATCTGCCCAGGCGCCCGCGCGCCTGAGCGACCAACTCCATAGATTGAGATCAGCGTTACATGACTAGCCCAGTGAAAGCCTACCGCGCCGCCATCCTGCACAGCATTGCTGACCCAGCCGTGGTAGGCGTTGAGCAATCCTATGAGTATTTCGAAGACGGCCTGCTGCTTATCGAGAACGGCCAGGTGGCCAACGTCGGCCACGCCGCCGATCTGCTGCCCAGTCTCAAGGGCGTTGAGATCACCGAATACCGCGACGCGCTGATCACCCCCGGCTTTATCGACACCCATATCCACTACCCGCAGACCGGGATGATCGCCTCCTACGGCGAACAGCTGCTGGATTGGCTGAACACCTACACCTTCCCCACCGAGCAGCAGTTTGCCGACAAGGCCCATGCAAGCGACGTGGCCGGTATCTTCCTGAAGGAGCTGCTGCGCAACGGCACCACCACCGCCCTGGTGTTCGGCACAGTGCACAAGCAGTCGGTAGACGCCTTCTTCGAAGCTGCCGAAGCGCTGAACCTGCGCATGATCGCCGGTAAGGTGCTGATGGACCGCAACGCTCCGGATTACCTGACCGACACCCCGGAATCCGGTTATACCGACAGCAAGGAGCTGATCGAACGCTGGCACGGCAAGGGCCGCCTGCATTACGCCGTGACCCCACGTTTTGCCCCCACCAGCACCCCGGAACAACTGACCCTGGCGGGCAAGCTGCTGGGCGAGTACCCGGACCTGTATATGCACACCCACCTGTCCGAGAACCGCAAGGAAATCGAGTGGGTCAAGGCGCTGTTCCCCGAGCGCAAGGGCTACCTGGATGTGTACGACCACTACAAGCTGATCGGCGCCCGCTCTGTATTCGCCCACGGCGTGCACCTGTGCGACGACGAATGCAAACGCCTGGCCGAAACCGGCTCGGCCGTGGCCTTCTGCCCGACCTCCAACCTGTTCCTCGGCAGCGGTCTGTTCGATCTGAATAAGCTAGAACAGCACGGCGTGCGCGTCGGCCTGGGCACCGATGTGGGTGCCGGCACGAGCTTTAGTCAGCTGCAATCGCTGAATGAGGCCTACAAGGTCATGCAGCTGCAGGGCAAGAAGCTCGACCCGTTCAAGTCGCTGTACCTGGCCACCCTCGGCGGCGCCAACGCGCTGTACCTGGACGACAAGATCGGCAACTTCGAAAGCGGCAAAGACGCCGACTTCCTGGTCCTCGACTACAACGCGACGCCGCTGATCAGCTACCGCATGCAACAGGCCAAGACCCTGGAAGAAAAACTCTTTGCCCTGACCATGCTCGGCGACGACCGCGCGGTGAAGGAAACCTTCGCTGCCGGCCAGTCAGTGCACCGCCGCGATTGAGGTCGGTAAAACCCCAACCAAGAAAAAGCCCGCTCATTGAGCGGGCTTTTTCGTTTAGGCCGGTTGCCCCAATCAGCGGCTCGCGGCTTTCTTCTTGCTGCCTGGCAGCAGGTGCGAGAACACCGCATGCAGGTCATCGGAAGCGGTTTCGCCATCCAGGTTGAGCTTGGCGTCGACGCTGTCCATGTGGCGCATCATCAGGTCCACGGCCACTTCCACATTGCCGGCTTCGATGGCATCAATCACCTGGTCGTGTTCGGCATCCGAGCAATGCGTGCGGCTGTTGCTTTCGTAGAGGGCGATGATCAGCGAGGTCTGGGAAATCAGGCTGCGCAGAAAGCCCAGCAAAGTCAGGTTGCCGGCGGCTTCGGCGAGTTTCAGGTGGAACTCACCCGACAGGCGAATGCCCATGCCGCGATCACCACGGGCGAAACAGTCGCGCTCATCGATCACCATCTGGCGCAGCGCGGCAATCTGTTCCGGCTTGGCGTTCTTGCAGGCCAGTTCGGTAATCGCCCGCTCGATCATGCGGCGCACATAAAAGATCTGCCGCGCTTCTTCCGCCCCCGGACTGGCTACTACCGCGCCACGGTTAGGCCGCAACAGCACTACGCCTTCATGGGCCAGGCGCGACAAGGCGCGACGGATGATGGTGCGGCTGACGCCGAAGATTTCACCGAGCGCCTCTTCACTGAGCTTGGTGCCAGGAGCCAGACGCTGCTCAAGAATGGCATCGAAGATATGGGCGTAAACGACATCGTCCTGAGTCCCGCTGCGAGTGCTTTTGCCTTCGCGCGTCTGCTTCTTAAGGGGCTGCAATTGTTCGTTCATTGTGGCTCGCGTGATCAAGGTTCGGCGGTTGCTGATGCAACTCTACTGTGTGCTACCTACCCTCTGGCAAGCGGCAAATCAGTGAAAAGTCACAAATAAAAAGCCTTTGCATTGTACACAATGTAACCAGCACGTACACCGCTACCAAGGCATAACCCTTGTGCAAAGGTGCATTTGCACACGCTTTCTGTTCGCACCTCTCTGCCGAAGAACGCGCAGTCGGCAGATTCATTTCTTATATGCAGCATTTTTCTTGTTCGCGAATCTGCTTAGCAACCGCCCTGGTGAATTACGGCGGCAACACCGCGAAGCCCACGATTATTGCCGAAGCCCCACTGATCATGAGGGGTGTAAAGGCCTCGTTAGATCGGCGAAACAAATGCTGCGGAACACATCAGAAACAGGACAGGTACTGCATAGGTAAAAAAGCCGAGTACATAGCAGCTTTTAACCAGAAACATTATTTGCTTTTTTTGTATACAACATCATAATCGGCCTCAGCGTTATTTCTTGACCGAAAGGTCAGCTAAGCACGCCAGCAAGGCAAAAAAACACCACCTACCTCAAGAGTCGAGCAGTGCGCAGCACAGGCTCTGGGTGGCACACAACAAGAGATGAGGAGTACCCCTGTGGAAAGCGCTAAACAAGAACAACAGGCGACGCAGATGCAAGAGCTGATCAAACCCGGTCTGCTTGACCGCTTCTTCAAACTGACCGAACACCGCACCACAATCAAAACCGAGCTGCTGGCGGGCCTGACGACTTTCGTCACCATGGCTTACATCATCTTCGTTAACCCCAACATCATGGCTTCGGCCGGCGTCGACCATGGCGCAGCCTTTGTTGCCACGTGCATCGGTGCAGCCCTGGGCTGCTTCCTGATGGGACTGTATGCCAACTGGCCTGTTGGCTTGGCACCCGGCATGGGCTTGAACGCCTTCTTCACCTACACCGTGGTCGGCGAAATGGGCTACAGCTGGCAGATTGCCCTGGGCGCGGTGTTTATCTCCGGCGTGCTCTTTATGATCATGAGCCTGTCGAAGATCCGCGAGTGGCTGCTTAACAGCATCCCCATGAGCCTACGCTTTGCAATGGGTGCGGGAGTGGGCTTGTTCCTCGGGCTGATCGGTTTGAAAACCGCAGGCATCGTCGTCGACAGCCCAGCCACGTTGCTGACCATGGGCTCGTTCGGTGAACCGAGTGCAATCCTGGCGGCCGTGTGCTTCCTGCTGATTGCCGTACTGAGCCATCGCAATGTGTTCGGCGCCATCCTGTTCAGCATGCTCGGCGTGACTGCCATCGGCTGGGCTGTGGGCCTGGTTGAATACAACGGCCTGGTTTCCATGCCGCCAAGCCTGGCGCCGACCTTTATGGCGATGGACATTGCCGGGGCCTTCAACATTGCCATGGTCAGCGTGATTCTGGCCTTCCTCTTCGTCAACATGTTCGACACGGCCGGTACCCTGATGGGCGTTGCCCACCGTGCCAACCTGGTGGATGAAGACGGCAAGATCCAGAACCTAGCCAAGGCCCTCAAGGCTGACAGTACCTCCAGCGTGGTTGGTGCCATGGTCGGTTGCCCGCCGGTAACCAGCTATGTGGAAAGTGCTGCTGGTGTAGCTGCCGGTGGCCGTACCGGTCTGACAGCTATTACCGTTGGTGTGCTGTTTCTCGGCGCGATGTTCTTTGCCCCGCTGGCTGGGATGATCCCCGCCTACGCCACCGCTGGCGCGCTGATTTATGTAGCGATGCTGATGATGAGCGGCATGGCGCATATCGACTGGAAAGATCACACCGACACCATCCCGGCGATCGTCACCGTGGTCATGATGCCGCTGACCTTCTCTATCGCCAACGGTATTGCCCTGGGCTTCCTGACCTACGCGACACTGAAACTGCTGACCGGTCAGCGCGACAAGGTATCGCTGAGCTTGTACGTTCTGTGCATCATTTTTATCGCCAAGTTCGCCTTCCTGTAAGGTTGGCCGGCTGGTAACCAAGCCCCGGCGCGCGCGTCGGGGCTTTTGCGCATCTGGAGAATCACTAATGAATCTGGAAACCTGGCTGTTATTCGCAAGTGCTGCACTGGTGGTGATTCTGATCCCCGGGCCGCTATCACTGTTGATGGTCAGCAACAGCCTGAACTATGGCCTGCGCCGTTCGGCCCCGGCCTTTATTGGTGGGGTGTCAGCCTCGATCTGCCTGTTGAGCGCTTCAGCCCTTGGCCTTGGCGCACTGCTGCTGGCCTCGGAACAGCTGTTCAGCTTGCTGAAGATTGTCGGCGCGCTGTACCTGTTTTACCTCGCCTGGCAAAGCTGGCAGGAATCGCGCAAAGCCGCCAAGCCTATGACGGCCGAAGAGCAGCCGGCCAACCCGAGCTTTCGTGCCATGTTCTGGAAGGCCTTCGGCCTGGGCGCCAGTAACCCCAAAGACATCCTGTTCTTTGCAGCCTTCTTGCCGCAGTTCATCAGCGCCGAGCGGCCCATGCTTGGCCAGCTGCTGGTGATGATCGCCACCTGGGCGTTGCTGGACTTGGCCTGCAAGCTGTTCTACGGCCTCAGTGCCCAGGGCGCGGCGCGCTACCTGCGTTCGGGCAAGGGCCAGGTGTGGTTCAACCGCATCAGCGCGGCCTTGTTTGGCGGGGCTGGCGCGGCCTCACTGCTTAGCCGCTAGGTTATTGCTGAGCGTGCGAAGCCCATTGTTTGGGTTTCGCGCAGCCCAAACACCCGGCCCCGATCAGCACCTCAAATCGCAGGCAAAAAAAGCCCGCAGTGTGTACGGGCTAGGGACTCTTAAATTGAGTCAGAGGGTGACAAGCATTCGGTTCAGCTACCGCGGTAGGTGGAGTAGCTGTAAGGGGAAATCAGCAGCGGCACGTGGTAATGCTCCTGCCCGGCATCGATGCCGAAGCGCAGCACCACAACATCGAGAAAGGCCTGTTCAGGCAATTTGACGCCGCGAGCGCGGTAGTAATCGCCAGCATGGAAATGCAGCTGATAAACCCCGCTACGGTAATCGTCACCCTGCAGCACCGGCGCATCACAGCGCCCGTCGTGGTTGGTGACAACGCTATTGAGCAGCTCCATCTGAGCCCCTTCAACGCGATACAACTCAATTTTCAGTTCGCTGCCTGGGCAACCATGGGCGGCATCCAGTACGTGTGTGGTCAATCGTCCCATCGCTTATGGGCACCTGCGCAGATAAGCCTACGTAGACGCCGCACCTCCTCTACTTTTATTGAATTCGGCAGATTTATCAGGCTAAGCAGCCTCGACTGAGCTGAAGCATAGCATGCTGAAATTAAAAAATAAGACACTTTTATAAAAAACTGTACACAATAAATCGATCATTACGCCTGCTATGCGCACCGTAAACGGGCAGCAAATCGGCCATAAGTGCTTGCGAGCACTGCTTTTGCACAACAACAGCTGACGCATTGGACAGATTCAGCGTTAAGGCAAAATTTCACAAAATAAGTGAATTTTAGATTTACAAGATGCAAAGCACTTTGTATACAATTAGCCCATCACGGTCGTGCATCGCATTTATGCTTGCCCAATGACCGCCACAAACAGCAAGAAGGAAGACTGCAGTGAGCGCTGACTACCCACGCGACCTGATCGGTTACGCCAACAACCCGCCCCACCCGCATTGGCCGAATGATGCGCGCATCGCCCTGTCGTTTGTTCTCAATTACGAGGAAGGTGGCGAGCGCAACATCCTGCACGGCGACAAGGAATCCGAGGCGTTTCTCTCCGAGATGGTTTCCGCGCAGCCGCTGCAAGGCCAGCGCAACCTATGCATGGAATCGCTCTACGAGTATGGCAGCCGTGCCGGCGTCTGGCGTTTGCTGAACCTGTTCCAAAAGCACAACATCCCGCTGACCATCTTTGCCGTGGCCATGGCTGCGCAGCGTCATCCAGATGCGATCAAGGCGATGGTCGCCGCAGGCCACGAGATCTGCAGCCACGGTTACCGCTGGATCGACTACCAGAACATGAGCGAAGCCGAAGAGCGCGAGCATATGCTTGAAGCCATCCGCATCCTGACTGAACTGACCGGCGAACGCCCGGTGGGCTGGTACACCGGCCGCCTCGGCCCGAACACTCGCCGCCTGGTACGTGAAGAAGGTGGCTTTCTGTATGACAGCGACACCTACGACGACGACCTGCCCTACTGGGACCCGGCCAGCACCGTAGCCAAACCGCACCTGGTGATCCCTTACACGCTGGACACCAACGACATGCGCTTCACCCAGGTGCAGGGCTTCAACAAGGGCGACGATTTCTTCGAATACCTGAAAGACGCTTTCGATGTGCTTTACGCCGAAGGCGTGGCCGGCGCGCCGAAGATGCTTTCGATTGGCATGCATTGCCGCCTGCTCGGCCGTCCGGCGCGTCTGGCATCACTCGCGCGCTTCCTTGAATACGTGCAGAGCCACGAAAAAGTCTGGTGCGCCCGCCGCGTCGACATCGCCAAACACTGGCACGCGACCCATCCGCTGCAAGAGCCATCCAAGGAGAGCTTGAAATGAGCCGTTTTCAAACCCTGACCCCGTCCCGTTTGAGCCGTGAAGACTTCGTCAACGTCTTCGCTGATATCTACGAGCACTCGCCCTGGGTCGCCGAAAAGGCTTTTGACCTGGGCCAGGACGACAGCATCAATGAAATCAACGGCCTGCATCAGCGCATGGCCGACCTGTTGCTCAGTGCCAGCCATGCTGCACAGCTGGCGCTGATCAATGCTCACCCGGACCTGGCCGGCAAGGCAGCCGTTCGTGGTGAGTTAACCGCCTCTTCGACGTCGGAGCAGGCTGGTGCGGGCATTCATGAATGCACCGCAGAAGAGTTCGCCCGCTTTACCGAACTGAACGATGCCTACAAAGCCAAGTTCGGCTTCCCCTTCATCATGGCGGTGAAAGGCAGCAATCGGCACCAGATCCTGGCGGCCTTCGAGGAGCGGATTCACAACTCCCCGGAGCAGGAATTCGCCTGCGCCCTGGCCGAGATCAACAAGATCGCGCTGTTCCGCTTGCAGCAGCTGTAAGGCGCAAGCCCACCGCCCTCCCCAACGCCATCATCTAAGGCAGACATTTCATGAAAGCTTACGCCGTACCCTTTGAGAAATACGTCAACCTCGCCGACGCACGCCTGGGAACCAAGGCCATCTCGGTCACCGACGACTGGTTTGCTGACGTCAACCGTCTGTTCCAGCCGACCCCGGCCGTATGGAAGGAAGGCGTGTTCGATGACAACGGCAAGTGGATGGATGGCTGGGAATCGCGCCGCAAGCGCTTCGAGGGTTACGACAGCGCGGTAATCCGCCTGGGCGTGCCGGGCTCGATCAAGGGCGTGGACATCGACACCAGTTTCTTCACCGGTAACTTCCCGCCGTCGGCATCCCTGGAAGGCTGCTTCGTCGCCGAAGGTGACCCAACCGACGCCACCCAGTGGACTGAGGTGCTGGGCGCTGTCGAGTTGCAGGGCAACAGCCACCACTATCACGAAATCAATAACGCCCAGGCCTTCACCCACCTGCGCTTCAACATCTACCCAGACGGCGGCGTCGCTCGTCTGCGCGTTTACGGCGTACCGTTCCGTGACTGGAGCAACGTTGGCGACAACGAGCAGATCGACCTGGCAGCCGCACTGAATGGCGGTCGCGCCCTGGCCTGCTCGGACGAACACTTCGGCCGCATGAGCAACATCCTCAACCCGGGCCGTGGTATCAACATGGGCGACGGCTGGGAAACCGCACGTCGTCGCACGCCAGGTAACGACTGGGTAATCGTCGCCCTCGGCCATCCGGGCGAGATCGAACACATCGTCGTCGACACCCTGCACTTCAAAGGCAACTACCCGGACAGCTGCTCAATCCAGGGCGCCTTCGTCAAAGGCGGCACCGACAGCCAGATCGAAACCCAGAGCCTGTTCTGGCGCGACCTGCTGCCGAGCCAGAAACTGCAGATGCACGCCGAACACGAGTTCAGCGAGCAGATCAAAGCGCTGGGCCCGATCACCCACGTACGGGTGAACGTGTTCCCGGACGGTGGTATCAGCCGCCTGCGCCTGTTCGGCAAAGTCGCCAAGTAAGCCAATAAACCCCTCTCCCATTGGGAGAGGGGCATAAACGAACGAACAAGAAGACCCACATGCGCACATTGATCATCGAGCCGCTAAGCAAAGAAGCCTTCGCTCCCTTTGGTGACGTTATCGAAACCGAAGGCAGCGAATTCTTCATGATCAACAATGGCTCCACTCGCCGTTATCACAAACTGGCCACGGTCGAGACCGCACAGCCAGAGGATAAGGCGATCATCAGCATTTTCAGTGCCGAGGCCCTGGATATGCCGCTGACCATTCGCATGCTGGAGCGTCATCCGCAGGGCAGTCAGGCGTTTATCCCACTGCTCGGCAACCCCTTTCTGATCGTGGTCGCGCCACTTGGCGATGCACCTGAATCAGAGTTGGTCCGCGCCTTCCGCAGCAACGGCAGGCAGGGCATTAATTACCATCGCGGCGTTTGGCACCACCCGGTGCTGACGATCGAAAAGCGGGATGACTTCCTGGTGGTTGATCGCAGTGGTTCTGGCAACAACTGCGATGAGCATTTCTTTACCGACGACGAGCAACTGCTCCTCGCCCCCCACCAATAAGAGAAGCCTGCAGCCGGCGTGTCGGCCTGCGGGAAAGAGGTACTGATTGTGGAAGCGCATTTGACTGAGTGGCTGAACCTGGGTATCCGCTGGATCCATATGATCACCGGCATCGCCTGGATCGGCGCATCCTTCTATTTCGTCTGGCTGGAAAACAACCTCAACCGCAGCAATCCCCGCGAAGGCCTGTCTGGTGACCTCTGGGCGATTCACGGTGGCGGTATCTACCACCTGGAAAAATACAAGCTGGCCCCGCCGAAAATGCCGGATAACCTGCACTGGTTCAAATGGGAGGCCTATTTCACCTGGCTGTCGGGCGTGGCCCTGATGCTGGTGGTGTACTACCTAAACCCAAGCCTGTACCTGGTCAAACCCGGCGTTGATCTGGCCCCGGAAATGGCCATTGCCATCGGCTTCGGTTCGATGGTGGCGGGCTATGTGGCGTATCACTTCCTCTGCGATTCGCCGCTGGGCAAGCGCCCGGCCCTGCTTGGCGCCGTGCTGTTCGTGCTGATCATCGCTGCAGCCTATGGCTTCAGCCAGATCTTCAGTGGCCGTGCGGCCTATATCCATGTCGGCGCGATTATCGGCACCATCATGGTCGGCAACGTGTTCTTCACCATCATGCCGGCCCAGCGCGCGCTGGTTAAGGCCATCGAAGACAACACCACGCCGGACCCGACTCTGCCGGCCAAAGGTCTGCTGCGTTCGCGCCACAACAACTACTTCACCCTGCCGGTGCTGTTCATCATGATCAGCAACCACTTCCCGAGCACCTACGGCAGCCAATACAACTGGCTGATCCTGGCGGGCATCGCGATGCTGGCGGTACTGGTGCGCCACTACTTCAACACTCGCCATGACAGCAGCAAGTACATCTGGACCCTGCCTGCCGCCGCACTGGGCATGATCTGCCTGGCGTTCGTCACGGGGCCGAGTATGAAAGCCGCCAGCACCGAAGCGCCTAAAGCAGCCGCTATTACCTACGCAAAAATTCCGGCCACTACCGTGAGCGGTAATCCGGATGTAGCCAAGGCAGCTGAACCTGCCAGCACACCCGCTGAGCCGACAGCCACCGCACCGGCTGTAGCAGCTGTCGAGTTTGCCAAGGTCAGCAGCGTGATTCAGGAACGCTGCAGCGTCTGTCACTCAGCCACGCCGAGCAGCCCAATGTTCAGCGCGCCACCGGCCGGCTTCATGCTCGACACCCCTGAGCAGATCAAAGCGCAAGCCGCAAAGATTCATGCGCAAAGCGTGGCTTCACAGATCATGCCGCTGGGCAACATCACCCAGATGACCCAGGAAGAGCGCGACTTGATCGGCTCATGGATCGACCAGGGCGCACAGCTCAACTGATCCACCCGCATGCCGCACCCGCTCAGGGTGCGGCATTTGTCTTTCGGCCAACTGTCGCACGCCCCTCCCCGCGCCAATACGCCCAGCCACACGTCCTACGCACGTTTTGCCGTAACGCTCAGCAACCTGACTGGCGGTGCATTTTTGTGCACAATATTTAAATAAATTGTTTTTAACGATGTAAACAAATTGCTATAGTCAATCAACCTGACTATGCGGACAACTTTATGTCGCATTCAGGACAGAGGCCCGTGAAGCCTCATGTAAGCCCATGACCATATAAGAACAACTGGCAGGCTCAGACATGACAACCCCTCACACTCCACGCACCCCAGCTCCGTCTGCGGTCAGCCACGAGCGGATCGTCCCATTGGTAGTTCGCGCACGGATACGGCTCAGCGCTATCCCCCTGGCCACAATCAAACTTATCCCGAAAGCCACGCTGCCAAAGCCAACCCAGGCCGATCTGCCCAATTCGCTGTACGCCGCCCTGCATGAGTTCAACACGCCCCAGCGGCCCAGTTGAGACGTCACCCTATTTGCCTGTTCGACCCTGCGGTTCGCCACGGGGCTGAGAAACCCTGTAAGTCCACAACAAGGAAAACGTGATGAAACTGAAGCACCTGCCCCATTGCATCGCCCTCTCAGCCGGTCTGTTTACCGGCCAGCACGCCTTCGCCGAGGGTGCCTTCCTCTGGCAAGACACCAGCCTCTCCTACCTCTATGGCAGCAACTTCCAGCGACTGAACAACAACGGCGAAGAACAGCGCTCGCAGACCACCTTCACCCTGGAAAACGCCAGTGGCTGGACCTGGGGCGATACCTTCTTCTTCCTCGACTACATCGACGCCGACAACAAGCAGGCCCGTGGCAGCACCTTCGGCAACCTGGATGTCGATGAGAAGAACAGCTTCTATTACATGGAATTCTCGCCACGCGTCAGCCTCAGCTGGCTGACCGGCCAGGACCTGTCCGCAGGCCCGCTGAAGGATGTATACGCAGCCTTTACCTATGAAAAAGGCAACGGCGGCCCTGGCACCGAGAACTACCTGTACGGCATCGGTACCGCCTGGAACGCTCCAGGCTTCGCCTACCTGAACGCCAACCTGTATGCGGTGAAGGTCAATAATCACATCTTCTTCGATCATGACTTCAAGGCATCGGACAAGGGCAACGGCCACACCTACCAGCTGACTGTGAACGGCGCTTATCCGTTTGCCATTGGCGAGCAGGACTTTGTGGTCGACGGCTACATCGACTGGCGCGCGCCATCCAAGGATGCCGGCACCCAGACATCAGTCGGCTCCTCAATCCAGATCAAATGGGATGCGGGCAAGGCGCTGTTCGGTGAAGGTCGCAAACTGTATGTCGGCACAGAACTGAACATGTGGCACAACAAGTACGGTATCAAGCCAATCGACGGTTCCACCGATGGCTTCGATCAGACCGCAGTACAAGCGCTGGTGAAGTATCACTTCTAAGCCCATGTGCTTGATGCGGATCGCCGGGTAGGCGGCAACCCGCAATAAAAAAGGGGATGGCAACGATGCCATCCCCTTTTTTATTGCGCCTATTCGCTCTTGTTACGCGCAGAAAAAACCGCTCAATTGGAGCGGCTTTTGTTAGCTCAGCGCATTACTGCGATTGCGCGTCCTTGAGCTTTTTGCGCTCGATAAAATCCAGCTTCCACTGCTCCAGGCCGATGCGTGCGTATTTCGGCCCACCGTGACCGGTCGTTTCGGTAGATCGTGACCGGCCATTTCGCTAACGCGTGACCGCTCATTTCGCTATCAACGTGACCGATTTCCAGCCTGTTCCGAAACAGGCGGTCACG
>NZ_JAAQXA010000012.1:0-149659 GCF_012985775.1 Pseudomonas sp. WS 5011 | reverse complement strand
AATGCCACCCCTGCGTCGCTGCGCTCCGACTGCCCGGCCGGATGGCCGTGGAACAGGTGGCCAGATGGCCCTGGAATGCCTGGCCAGATGAGAGCGGACTGGGTGGCCGGATGGCGTGGAATCCGCAGGGTGGTAGGCAGGTCTGCCAGTTTCGGCTGGAATGGTGCCATCAAAACCCAGCGAGGCCAGGTCGAGTTCATCGACGAAAACGTCAACCACCCGAACAGGATTGGTATCGCTGACGTAGTCGTCGAGGCTTTCGGGAAATAAGGTACTTTGACCTCGGTGCTCACCCTGGATAAACCGTTTCATGGGCGTCCCTTGCGCTGAAATCCTCGGAAATCATAGCAAGGGTTTACTGGTGCGTTTTTACACACTCTGGGCCGTGAGTTGCCAGTTTTAATTGGCTGGAGTCGGCCAAAAGCGGCCTGTTTGCCTGCAAAATTAATCTTTCCCTTTTCGACGAAGAATCCATGTGCTGTGGCAAATAAAATTTGCACACCCTCACTCTGGGTGTATGCCTTTGTATCCATTTATAGAATTTCAATCTGAGGGATAGAGAAATAGTCGTAAGCGTCCGCCGAACTCACCTTCCGAACTCCAGCATTAAGGGCGATGGTGTCCGCGTATTTTTAAGCGGACGCGATAGCCCTTATCGCCGGGATTCCCATGCGCCAACGAAGCTCTTACCCCAAACCATTCAAGGCCCAGGTTGTTCAGGAGTGCCTGCAACCCGGCGCGACCGTCTCCAGCGTTGCCATCCGCCACGGCATCAACGCCAACGTCATTCGCAAGTGGCTACCGCTTTATCGAGATCAACTGCCAGCTGCGTTGCCGGCATTCGTTCCAGTGAGGGCTGCGCCTAAACGGTCGACTGAAGCATCGGTGATGATCGAGCTACCGCTTGGCGAGCAAGCGATCACCGTCAAATGGCCAGCCTCCGACCCTGAAGGCTGCGCCCGCTTTGTCCGTGGGCTCACCCAGTGATCCGCATCGATACCATCTGGCTCGCCACCGAACCCATGGACATGCGCGCGGGTACTGAAACCGCGTTGGCCCGCGTGGTGGCGGTGTTCGGTGCCGCGAAGCCCCACTGCGCCTATCTCTTCGCCAATCGTCGCGCCAACCGCATGAAAGTCCTGGTGCATGACGGCGTGGGTATCTGGCTGGCCGCACGACGATTGAACCAGGGCAAGTTTCACTGGCCAGGCATCCGCCACGGTTCGGAAGTCGAACTCGACGGCGAGCAACTTCAGGCGTTGGTTCTGGGTTTGCCCTGGCAGCGCGTTGGTGCAGCCGGCGCAATCACAGTGCTGTAGCACCAGCCATTAGCCCATCGGTGTATCTGCGCTGAGCGCCTGCTCTGGCACAATCAGCGGCATGACTTCCTCGCCCAATCTCGACCAACTGACAGCTGAGCAACTGCGCGCCCTGGCCGCGCAGTTGCTCACGCAGGTCGATTCGATGGGCAAAAAGATCCACCGTGATCAAACCATCATCGAGCAGCTCACCCACGAAATCGCCTGGTACAAGCGGCACAAGTTCGCCAAGCGCAGCGAGCAGCTGAGCCCTGACCAGGGCAGCCTGCTGGATGACCTGCTCGACACCGACATCGCCGCCATCGAGGCGGAGTTGAAAGCCGTCAATCCTCCGGTTGCTCCAGCCGAACCGCGCCAACAACCCAAGCGCACAGCGCTGCCCGCGCAATTTCCGCGAACCGTGATTCGTCACGAGCCGGAGAACACCCAGTGCGCCTGCGGCTGCCAGCTGCAACGCATCGGTGAAGACGTCAGCGAAAAGCTGGATTACACGCCGGGCGTGTTCACCGTTGAGCAGCACGTGCGTGGCAAATGGGCCTGTCGCCAGTGCGAAACCCTGATCCAGGCCCCCGTGCCGGCCCAGGTGATCGACAAGGGCATCCCCACCGCCGGCCTCCTGGCTCACGTGATGGTGGCCAAATTCGCCGACCACCTGCCGCTGTACCGGCAGGAGAAAATCTTTGCCCGTGCCGGCCTGGCCATCGCTCGCTCGACACTGGCCCAGTGGGTCGGACAAACCGGCGTGCAGCTCCAGCCGCTGGTCGATGCCCTGCGCGAAGCCGTGCTGGCCCAACGCGTGATCCACGCTGACGAAACCCCGGTGCAAATGCTCACCCCAGGCGAGAAGAAAACCCATCGGGCATACGTCTGGGCCTACAGCACCACGCCCTTCACCGATCTGAAGGCCGTGGTGTACGACTTCAGCCCCAGCCGTGCTGGTGAGCATGCGCGCAATTTTCTGGGTCAGTGGAATGGCAAGCTGGTCTGCGACGACTTCGCCGGTTACAAGGCCAGCTTCGAGCAGGGCATCACCGAAATTGGCTGCATGGCCCACGCCCGCCGCAAGTTCTTCGATCTTCACGCGGCGAACAAAAGCCAGTTGGCTGAACAGGCACTGCACGCGATGGGCGGTTTATACGAAATCGAGCGGCAGGCACGGGACATGAGCGATGAAGAGCGCTGGCGAATACGGCAGGAAAAGGCCTCACCGATCCTCGATACGCTGCATGACTGGATGCTGGCCCAGCGTGATCTTGTGCCCAACGGATCAGCCACGGCAAAAGCCTTGGATTACAGCCTCAAACGCTGGGTAGCGCTGACGCGCTACCTGGAGGATGGAGCTGTGCCCATCGACAACAACCAGGTCGAGGTGCGACACGAAGTCGCTTAATGAAGTTGTTCCCCTTGGTGGGAACCACCCGTGTCACCGGGTGAATCTAGAAGGCTGAATCAAGAGCGCCTTCGACAATGGAACGAGGCATCGCAAGGTGCGGGGTACCAATCGTGAGAGGCGTACCCTTCTGGCAGCCATGGCCGGACAAGGGCTAGATAGTTGGTATGGTGAACACACGTGAATCTGCGCAACGATCGTTAAGTTGAACGAGCGGAAATGGCTTATACGCTCGAACCAAAAGGTAACGGAGGTGGGAATCGCGTCTTTCGACTACGCATTCGTGACCCACATGCCTCCCGGTCGATAGCAGGCACCTAACCCGACGCACTTCAATAAGCGGAACGTGGAAATCCCGTATCGCTCCCGCCAGGGAAAGCCGTTTGTAAAAACTGCCCATGGCGGTGCGGGCGAAGGAACGAGGAAAAAGCGAACGCCATCCTGTAATGGGCTGGATAGGAGTTGAAACATCACTTCACGCGAAAGCGGGCAGACGTTCTCATGGTCTCTCTTCACACGAGAGTAGGTAGAACCCTTTCAACGGAAGGAGAGCAAATGAACGCAGCAGCATTGGCGTGTGCACCTTCCGGCACGTCGTGGGAAGCCATCGATTGGATTGCCGTACAACGTCGTGTCAGAGGGCTGCAAGCGCGTATTGTGAAGGCTGTACAAGACGGCAGACATAACAAGGTGAAAGCCCTGCAATGGCTGCTGACTCACTCGTTCAGCGGTAAGGCATTGGCCGTGAAACGGGTGTCTGAAAACAAAGGCAAAAATACCCCAGGTGTGGACAAGGTTACTTGGAATACGCCTAGGGCCAAGATCGGTGCGATAGAGTCGTTGAAGCGGCGAGGCTACTCGCCGCTTCCGCTTCGGCGAGTTCTTATCCCGAAGAAAAACGGCAAGACGAGACCTCTCGGAATACCCGCCATGAAATGCAGGGCCATGCAGGCACTCCATCTGCTGGCTTTGGAGCCCATTGCGGAAACCACCGCCGACCCAAACTCGTATGGGTTCAGGCCGGAACGCTCGACCGCGGATGCGGCAGCACAGTGCTTTGGTGTGCTGTCACGAAAAGCAAATGCGGAGTGGATTCTAGAGGGTGACATTCAAGGCTGTTTCGACAATATCAGCCATGATTGGTTGATCGCCAACATCCCCATGGATAAGGCGATCTTGCAGAAGTGGCTCAACGCCGGATACATCCACAACGGCCAGCTGTTCCCTAGTAACGCAGGAACGCCGCAGGGAGGCATCATCTCTCCGGTACTGTCCAACATGACGTTGGACGGGCTAGAAGCGATGCTGGCGAAGAGGTTTCCTACCGCCAAATGGACAGGCAAGAAACTGCAAGCAGTGCGGTATGCGGACGACTTCATCATCACCGGGTACTCGAAGGAGTGGCTGGAAAATGAAGTTCGTCCTGCCGTGGTCGAGTTCTTGGCAGAGCGTGGTCTCACGCTTTCCAAGGATAAGACCAAAATCACGCACATAGGGAACGGGTTCGACTTTCTCGGCTGGAACGTGCGCAAGTACAACGGCAAGCTCTTGATCAAGCCTTCCAAGGCGAATATCAGCGCTCACCTTGCCAAGCTACGAGAGTTGATCAAGGCCAACAAAACGATACGGCAGACCAATCTGATAGGTTTGCTCAACCCGGTTCTACGGGGCTGGGCGAACTATCACAGTCATGTCGTCGCCAAGAAGGTCTTCAACCAGGTGGACAGTGCAGTGTGGGAAATGCTCTGGCGATGGGCGGTACGTCGCCACCCTCGCAAGACACGCCGATGGGTGAAGGATCGGTATTTCAAAGTACAAAGGGGGCGTCGATGGGTGTTCTCATGTGCTGAAAAATCCGCCGATGGTCGGAAGCGTCAGTACACGTTATTGGACGCCTCGGACACGCCAATTGTGCGACATATCAAGATCAAGGCCGCTGCCAACCCACACGACCCCGCTTGGGATGAATACTTCGAGTCCCGCTGGGGCAAGAGGATGCTCACTTCCGCGAAAGGTCGAGCCAAGCTGTACCGGATTTGGGTGCAACAGGGCGGTCGGTGCTGCGTCTGCTTCAAGCCGGTGACCAAAGACACACCGTGGCATAGTCGCCATATTGTGAAGCTAGGTCATGGCGGAACGGACGCTGCGGCTAATCTTGAGATATACCACCTGCGCTGCCCGAGGGATGTGCAATTTGCCTATGCCGATGACGTACAACCGGGTGCCTAGAGGTGCCTTAGCGGAGGCTTGAGCCGTGTGCTGGGAAACTCGCATGCACGGTTCTTAGGGGGTTGGACGCGGGCAACCGCGTCTGACTACCCGACAACCAGATCCGGCCCTGGGCCCTGGGGCGCTCGAACTGGTTGTTTGCCGGGTCGCTACGCAGCGGCAAACGCGCGGCGGCGATCATGAGCCTTATCCAGTCGGCCCGCATGAACGGGCATGATCCGTATGCCTATCTCAAGGACGTGCTGACACGCCTGCCGACGCAGCGGGCGAGTGAGGTCGGCCAACTGCTGCCGCATCAGTGGGCGCCTGCCTGAATCACGCAAGGTGAGTTCGGCGGACGCTTACCCAGAAGCAGCCAGTGGCGGACACTTTATCAAACAGCTGCGTCCATACCTCAATCGCAGGCTCGGCTTGCGACACTCAGGGAGTATCGCAGGGTACCAGTGCGACACACCTAGTCTGTCGCCAAAATGCGCTGCGATAAGCTGACCATGTCGCAGCTGTGGTTTGCGACACACTTACTGTGCCGCATACGGCATTAGAGGTGCCTGATCAGGCACCGAAAGCAGCCGAAAGTGGCACAATCACGACCACCTCCGACGCAAAGAGCGCCCAAACTGGCACTGCTTTTATTGGTTATATTTCGATATAAAAACAATATAAATCAAATATTTATATTAAAAATACGCAACCAAAAACCCAAGCGATGGCAAGCATTTTTAAATGCATCGATTGTCCATGCATCTCCGCTTGCGGGCTTCGTGCTGCCGAGCTCGTTCCTTCAGCGCCACAGGCGCTGGCTGCTTTTTGATTTTGATGACAAAAGGCTTGCGTGCGCTTTTGCTCACGGCGCACGCTGAATACAGATGAGGCGTGTCGCGTGAGTGAGAGCGCGTACCTCTTACTCGCGGCGCGAGTAAGAGGGCGTTGGGGCAGTTCGGACGGAACAAGAAAAAACGAAGCGAAGGCGTAGTGCATTTCAGTGAAGGCCGAACTGACACAACGCCATTCGCGCAGCGGCTTGCTTTGTCATCAAAACAATAAGAAAAGAGATGATGACCATGCAACCAACAACCTTGAAGCGGTACCAAACCCGAGCACGTAATTTTTATCAGCATCGCTGCGGCGAGGCTGATCCATCTTCGGCGCAGATCTGCGCGGCTTTGCTTGCCTGCGCAAGTAACTATTGCCCCAACTCATTCAGCACGCTCAAAAATTCGCTGATGAACGATCAGCTCGCACGTGGCAACAGCGACACAGCTACCGCAATCAGAAAGCTGATCAATCCGGTCACTGCACCTAATAGCAAGATGACCCGAAAATTCAAGCTGAAACAGATTCGTAAAGTCCCCTTCGAGGACTTCAAAGCACTGTACAAGCACCTTCATGCTGGGGCTAATCTCGATGAGGCCGCATCGCTTGTTCTCGCGTACTGGACAGGCGTGCGTCCCTGCGAGATGCGCACGATCTCCGTCACAGGGAACTTGGTGCAAATCATCGGTGGCAAAAAATCCGCCGAGTTACATCGTGGCGCTGACCGCACCCTAGTGATCGACAAGCCCAAGATTCTGAAATTGATTGAATGGGCCGCTCATCGGATGTCGAAATGTCCGCGCACTAACACGGCGATTCGAGATCGATTTCGTCGAGAGGCACGGGCGCTATGGTCGAGGCGCAAACAAGTTCCGACACTGAAGAGCTTTCGACACCAAATCGGCTCCATTCTGAAAGCGTCCGGAGAAAGCCCGGAAACCATGGCTTACATCATGGGGCATCAGTCAACAGAGTCGATCAGTGTCTACGGCGATGGTCGTTCTGGAGCAGACCGACAAAGTCACCTCAAACCGGTAGAGGGTATAGACCTGTCGAAGGTGCGAAAACCCAAGAATCCACCGCGATACGGTATTAGGAAAGTTGTTGGTCGAATTGAGTTTCCAGCATCCACTCGTGGCTGGCTTCCAGGCAAGTCCACCGCACCTAACTCC
The DNA here is from genome assembly GCF_012985775.1 of Pseudomonas sp. WS 5011. Taxonomy (NCBI): domain Bacteria; kingdom Pseudomonadati; phylum Pseudomonadota; class Gammaproteobacteria; order Pseudomonadales; family Pseudomonadaceae; genus Pseudomonas; species Pseudomonas sp. WS 5011. Next base: position 142,736 of record NZ_JAAQXA010000012.1, on the reverse strand, counting down.
AGGGATACCTAACATCTGGATAGGAGATCCCCGCTCATTGGCACATGAAAAATGAGTCCATCGCCTTCCACTCAGTAATCTGCGAGGCGTACTTGATTGCGACCATTGTTCTTAGCTACGTACAGGGCCCGATCAGCCATTTCCATTAGCTCATCAGCTGTACGTTCGTGGCTAGAGGCATCGTTAACGTCGGTTTTGCGTCCAGGTACTGCACGGGCGTCCCGCGCATTAGCCAGCACGACATGCAGGCCGTGAGTTTCCAGAATTTCGTAGACCGGAATCCAATACACCCCGGTCGACTCCATCGCCACCGTGGTAATTCCGAGATCGACCAACCAGTCAGCCATTTGCTCCAGGTCGGCAGTAAAGGCCTGAAAGGTTCGCACCGGTGCTTCGGCGAGGTCGGCCGGTACTGCCACCACATGGAAGCGCGAGCCAATGTCGATACCGGCTGCACGCTCATGAATCACCGGCAGGCCATGACGCTCAGAACTGGACTTTTTCATGAGCGCCCTCCAATCACAGGAAATTCTGGACGGGGACTCGGATCAAATCACATTCCTAAACGGAGTCACGAAACGCGCCACCACTAACGGGGCCGCACCAACAGCGCCTTGGCACTGCGCCGCTGTTGCTTGGGCCGCAGCGAATCGGCTTTTAGCGCCTGCTCCAGCGTGGCGTGAAAAGGGCTGAGTTTGTTGAAGATCGCGCGGCGTTGGTAGACCGGCGGCTTGGCCTCAGGTGCTCTGACCCACTTGCGAATCGTGTTGCGCGCCAACCCGGTGCGCTTGGCTATCTCATGCAGCGACAGCTTGTCGCGGAAATACATCCGGCGAATTTTGCCCATCATTTCCATACTGATCACCCTGTGTTCTCCTGCTCAAAAATTGAGCAGAAGCAGTTGAACACCTGGGTCAGTTTTCAGTCGGCAGAACAGCCTCTACTGGGTCAGTTTTCGGTCAGCGGCAACAAGCGCTGAAGCAATTGCATACATCATGGGGCATCAGTCAACTGACTCGGTCAGCATTTACGGTAATCGTCGCTCAGGACAAGGCCGCAAGCTGCACATCAGCATTGCAGATGACGTCGCTCTTTCAGACGTGCGAAAGCCAGAGAAAGCCCACCGCTTCGGAAGGAAGAAGAATATCGGTCAAATCGAGTTCCCAGCCGCGACTCGAAAGCACTGGTTCGCGGATGCTCCCCGGCAGGCAAACCGCTACGCAGTCAGTGGCGCGCCTTCACTCAGCAAAGATCGCAGGTGAGCAAGCCCAAAACCATCATCGCTAGTGGATGATGAGCAGACATTTACCTACCCATCAGTCCATTACTTAGGAGATGCGGTTAGACATACTCAATGAAGCTGCACCGCCGAATTATCTTCCTGAGCCTTGTTTTTCAGGAAGTTGTCGAACAACTGATTGGCATTGCCCAGCGACATCAGGTGAGCATAAATCCAGCCCAAAACTCCTTTCTTGTGCAATTCTAGTACCTGCTCGTCAGTGAGTTCGGCAAAGCGCGTTTCATCAACGGCCTGAAAGTCTCGCAGCAAAAAGCTCTCGCCACTGGAGTGAGTTAGCTGCAAAGTCCGGGGAACAAGCAACTGCAGCTCGTTCAGGGCCTTGACCAGATCACGAGTGCGCTCCATTTCATGGGTGAAGTTTTGCAAAAACTGAATCATTTCATTGAGGTATTCGGTGTTCTCGCCCTCGCCGTTGAACAGCTCACGGCCTTCTTCCTCATTCCAGCCGGGGTAAGCGGCATCGAAACATACGGTGAAGTTATCCGTCTCGTCCTGGGCCAGCACGAACGGATAGCGGCGCACAAACGCAGGCACATAGGTGTTTGCCTGCCACTGGCCGGATTCATCCAGGTAGCTGTTCTGGCCTTCAGCCATGCCCAACAGAGCAATCGGCATCAGCTGTTCCCCTGAACCGATGAAGACGATCGGGTAATGGCGCGCCGCCTGGAAGAATTCCAGGCCCGCCAGCGGCACCAGATGGGTGCTCGCTGCGAAGGCGCAGTCGGTCGCCGGCTTGATTTTCAGGCCCTTGTGCTCGTCGCGGTTGAGCGCCTTGATTTCCTTATAAAGCAACATGGTGGTCATTATCTCTTGTCTCCCTATTTTGATTTTTATCGAATGATCAATTGCGCCAGAACCTGGCCGCTATCCTGATCTGGTGTTACGTCTTTAAGGGTGTTGGCCGCGACCAGACTCAGGCTGACATGCCGCCCCCAGGCGAAGTTCAGACCCACCCCCACGCTCATCAAGTCGATGTCATTGGTACCCAACTCCATGGCCCGACCGTAATCAAAGAACACGAATGGCTGCAAATTGTCATTGAAACGCCAGTAGGCTTCAGTGTTAAGGGTTATTCCCTGGGGCGAAGCAATCACCCCGGGCTCATAACCCCGCACACTGCTGATGCCACCGAACTGGTACAGCAGCGCGGACGGAAGACTCTCTGTATCGGTGGCGAACTGCCAGGACAGTCGGCTAACCAGTTGATAGTCGGTTTGGATGTCGCGGCTCAAGTAGCCAACACCATTGAGCAACTGGTAGCTATCACCTTCGCCGTTCACGGCATTGTCCGCCGAAGCCTGGCGCAGGCGTTGCTCATAGCGGCCATACCAGGGCCCGTCACGGTATTCGACCTGCCCCTTGAGGATCACGTCATCAATATCCACCTCGCTTAGCAGCAGGCCATCAATGGTCGATTCGGAGGTCTGGTGGCTGTAAGCGATACCACCCAGCAAGGTCCAGTTCTTATCGACCCACCAGGGCTGGTCGTAACCCAGGCCGTAGGAGGTCGAATCACCCTCGATATTCAGCGCAGCGAAGGGGCCCTTCTCGATGCTCATGGTGTTAGTGCCGGCCTCGAAATAAACAACGCCGTTGTGACGGTTGATCGGACGGCTGTAGCGCAGGCTGCCATATTCCGAACCAGAAGTGGCGACCACCACGGCATTCAACGCATCGGCGACGCCGGTCGGGGAAAACCAGGTCAAACTGCCGCCATACTGCTCGCGGCCAGTGCCTTCGCTGCCGTAGTTGTTGAGAAACACTGACCACTGCCAAGGATCGGGTTCGAAGGCCTGCAGATCGACCCGGGTGGTACCGAAGCCCTGGCCGGGCACCAGACTGGCACTGACCTGCGGCCCCGGTGAAGTGCTGTTGAAACGCGAAATAGCAGCCATCAGCGCTGGGCTATCCAGTGTTTCCCCCGGCGTCACTTCGATGCGTTCCCGATAGAACGCTTCATCTACGTACTCAGGCGCTTTCTGCCAGCCGAGCGAATCAATCTTCGCCTCGACCAGTACGATGCTAAGCACCCCATTGCTGATGCTTTGCGGTGGCACCACAGCACGCGCGGTCAGTTGTCCGGCCGACTCGTAGATCGCATTGATCTTGCGTAACAGCTCGTTGATGTCTTTGAAGCTAATGCTACGACCCACATAGTCGCTGGCTAATGCCTGCAACCGTGCCTGATCAATGAACACCGAAGGGTTGAAGTGAATACCCTGTAACACAAAGCTTTCATCACCCGAGGGCAACTCCTGCGATGGCGCTATCTCACCCTGCAGCGCCGGCACCTCAATACGCCGGGCACGCTCCTCAATTTCACGCTGACGCTGGATCTGCTCCTGCTGATTACGCTGCAGACTTGGATTGATCTGCCCCGGCACACCCGCGGGAATAAGTGGGGCCGCCTGGGCCTGCGCCGCGACCAACAGTCCGACAACGCTCAGCCCGGCCCAGTGACCCTTGATCAAATTTCCCACTTGCTTACCTCTTCACTGGTCGACGGCTGTTCTGGCAGGTCGAGATTGATGCGTAGCTCAGCAGGTTGCAGCTGCCAATTGGCGACCCAGCCACCGCCGGAGACGCGCAATGCAGCAGCATCAAGTAGCGATGCCAGTCGCGCTAAGGTGAACCCGTTGGAGAGGAACTGCTCGCCATAGCGTGCCGCGGTCATGCCCTGGTACTGAATGCCACCGGCGCCTTCGTGATCTTCCATGAAGTTCGGCACAAGTACTTGGTGCGTGTAGGCACGGTGCAGTACATAGGCGTTGGTAGTACTGGTCAGTTGGTTCTGCGCGAAGCTGAAGGCACGATCCTTCTCGTAGAGCTGGATGTCAGCGCCGCCCAGATAAGCCGGGCTGGCGTTGTTCATCAGGATTATCGCCTGTGAGGTTTGCAGACGCATGCGATCCACGCCTTGGGCATCGTCGATCGCCAACTGGGCACCACTCATCTGCACCTGGCTGTCCGAAACGTGTAACTGGGCGATCTGCACCTGGCCAGCCTGCAAGCCGAGAACCAGACGATTGGCGATGGCATCGCCGCTGCCGGTGATATCCAGGTTCAACTGGCCTGCACCGGTGTGCTGGCCATACAGCTCGATATCCTGGCCATGTAAATCGGCGCTCTGGCCGATGCCGGCATCCGCTACCCGGATCAGATTGCCCGCCCACAGGCTCATGGTCGGCGCCTGAATCCGGTCGACGTCGATGCTGCCCGGACCGGCCACAGCATTGCGCCAGCCGGCATTGATGGTCACGCCCTGATCTGCCACCAGCTCATTGCCGCGAGTATCGAGGATGCTGTCGAGCAGCACCTGGCCGCCCGCCAGCAGACGGGTGAACCCGATGTCCTCGTCAGCATGCCAGCTCTGATCTCCACCGCTCTGGCTGGTGCCCACGCGGATGGCGCCACTGGCCAACAAGCCCACATCGCCACTGGCGGTGAGTTGATTCAGGCTCAGGTTGTGGCCTGAGGCGCTGATCAAGCCGTTGCCGGCAACGATGGTCGGGATACTGATGTCGCCCGCCGCGTTGAGCAGCACATCGCCATTCACCACTGCGCCTTCGAACAGGCCGCTGGACTGGATACCGGTGCCCATGGTGATACCACCACCGGCTGCAGTGATGGTCACTGCACCGCCCGCCTCAATGCCCTGGGTGAGGTTCACTGCACCGCCGGAGGTCAGCAGAACATTGCGCCCGACCCTGATGGCTTCCAGGTCAATCTCGCCGCCGACGGTAAAGGTCAGGTCGCGGCCGACTTCGGCCACACCGGTGACATTCAGATTACCGCCAATGCCCACGGTGAGGTCGCGTCCAGCACGCAGCGAGTTAGCACCGACGAGGTCGACATTAACGATATCCAGATTGCCAGTAGCCAGGATACCGACATCGTTTTCGGCTTCTACCTTGAGCGCGCTGATGTTGCCATGCCCTTGGCTGGCATCACCGTTGACCTGCAGGAAGACATCGCCCTGCAGGCTCTGCGCGCGACCCAAGCGAAGGTTACGACCAAAAATTTGCAGTAGCCCTTGAGCCTGGGCGTTACCGCCCAGTACATCGCCATCAGCGCGTACCAGAATATTCGCGCCGGACTTCAGGTGTGACGGCACCAGCACGTTCGGCGTGGCCGGATCGGCCAGTAGGCCGAACTGGATGTTGGCCAGCGAGCCGGCCAGGGTTGTCAGGGTCAGATCGCCACCGCTGATACCCGTGCCAATCTGCAGGGCATCAGCAGTGGTGTGGACCGACAGCGTAGTCGCAGCATTGACATTGCCCAGCTGCGCGCCGCCTGCATTGACCTCTACCCGCTTGCTGTCGCTGTGCAGGTCATTTACTGCAAGCGCCCGCGCGACATTCAGCAGCAGGTCACCACCGGTGCTCTGCAGACGGCCCAGATCGGCACTGCCCACATCGAAGCTGACCTGCCCGCCCACCAGGGCGGTGTCGCCGATCCAGTCGCCGTTGCCGGTGACGGTCAGGCTGTCGCCAATGTTCAGCGCACCGTAGCGCAGAGCAGTACCTGCTGCGCCGCTGTGGTGCAGTTGGGCTGCCCCACCGGTGTTGGCCTTGAGCAGGCTCAGGGCACCAGTAACAGACAGATCCAGATCCCCGCTCAGGTTCAGGTCAGCGATGTTCGCGGCGCCCAACTGGAACAGGGCGTTGCGACCGGTCAGACGACCCAGGTCCAACTGGCCACTGACAGTCACATCGCTATCGCCGGTAATGTCCGCGGTGCCAACCTGGGCGCTGGCAGCGCTCAGGTGCCAGTTGCCACCCGCAGCCAGTTCATCGACGAAGAACGACCGCGCGACATTCAGCAGCAGATCACCAGCGGTGCTCTGCAGACGGCCCAGATCGGCGCTGCCCACATTGAAGCGCACCGGCCCGCCCGCAAGAGCAGTGTCGCCGATCCAGTCGCCGTTGCCGGTGACGGTCAGGCTGTCGCCAATATTCAGCTCGCCATAGCGCAGGCTGGTACCCGCTACGCCGCTGTGGTGCAGTTGGGCAGCACCAGCGGTGGTGGCCTTGAGCAGACTCAGGGCGCCAGCAACGGACAGATCCAGGTCACCACCCAGGCTCAGCTCAGCGATGTTCGCGGTGCCCAGCTGGAACAGGGCGTTGCGGCCGGCCATACGATTCAGATCCAACTGACCACTGACAGTTACATCGCTATCACCGGTAATGTCCGCAGTGCCAATTTGTGCGCTGGCAGCGTTCAATTTCCAGTTGTCTCCGGCTGCTAGTTGATCGATACCGAACGAGCGGGTGACGTCCAGCTCAGCCGATTCGCCGACCTGTGCTTGCCTCAGGTACATATCCCCTGATACTTGGGTCTGCAACCAGCCACCTGCGTCAAGCTGATCAACCCGCAGATCACCGCCCTGATACTGGATATTGCCAAGGGCCTGCAAACGCCCCAGGTTCAAGCTCTGACCCGCACTACCAAGCACAATGTTGCCTGCTTCAGCGCGCATCAGCGTGCCGCTCAGCGCGCTCAGATTGCGCAGATAGATGTCACCTTGACGGGTTTCAGTACGGGTCAGCTCGGGCATATCTACCCGCAACGCTTGGTCGACCCTGCCGATGCCCTGCTGAGCCAGCATGACGGCCGACCCTGCGCGCTCGGCACGCAGATTAGTCTGGCCATCACCGTTCGCGTCGATGCGACCGCCAGCCTGCAGATTGAACAGATCGCCTTCAGCCTGACCAGCGCGGAACAGTTGTCCCAGTGACATGTCTCCATCGGTGTTGATGGCCAGCAAGCCACCCGTCTGGATCAGGCTGTCGGCATCCATGGACAGGCTGGCACCGAGCCAGGTGGCGTTGCCGCCAGCAATGGCCTGGTCCCGCAGACGTAGGGCACCAAGGGCGCTGACCAACAGATCACCGCCAGCTGACAAACGCTGCAGATCCGTGGCTTCTGGTGAATTCAATTGCAAGTCACCGCCGGCCTGCAGGTCGCGGCCACTCAGGGTCGATTGGGCGTCCAGATACAGGTTGCCGCCGGCACGGATCAGACCCGCACGTAATGCACCCGTGTCGCTCAAACGGATGTCGCCGCCAGCGCTGGCATCCAGCTCGCCATCCAGCGACGCTTGATCGATCACCAGCGCAGCACCATTCAGACCGAGAATGTTGTCACGGGCATTCAGCCGGATGCTCTGACCTGTCACCGTCAGACCTTCAAACTGTCCCAACAAGCTGCCGTTGGGGGCATCCAGGCGCAGATCGCCAACCGCGAAGATACGACCAATGCGGAAGTCGTCACCCAGCCAGCGCAGACCAATGTGCTGGCCAGCCGAGGCCGACAACAACCGCCCGGCCACATCCAGAGAAAGCATTGCATCCGTGTCAGTCGTACCCAGATTACCAGTGCCCGCCAGGAGCACCAGATCACCGCCAATGCTCAAAATGCCTGTACCAGTGGCCGCCAGAATGCTGCTGGCAGCGGCCAAACGCGCATTGCCGCCACTGATCACGGTACCGATATTTAGATCACCGGCTGACTGCAGGTACAACGCCCCACCCGTCGTGGCATCAAAGCGTTCGCGGGCCGCCACATAAAAAGGCTGGGTACGGTTGACCAGCAGGCTGACCAGCTGCCCTTGTTCGTCACGGATCAGCTCCACATCGCCCGGCGCGTTGGCTATCGCCAGTGCTGCCGCTTGCTGGACAGTGAGGTTGCCGGCACGCAGGGCGGCAAAGTCGATCAGCAGGCTGTCGGCCAGGCGGCCAATATCCTGGCTGGTGATCAGCGTTACATTGCGTCCGGAAACGTTAGGGTCTGCTGCCCCTACAGGCGTGCTGGCGGCAGAACCCAGAGCAGTGGAATCGATGGCGTAGCGCAGCTCGCCTTCAGTCCAGATGGCATCGCGGGTCAAGGTTTCGATCTGCGCGGCAGTCGCGGTGTAGCTGAAATCGCTGCGTTGGGTCTGGAAGTCCGTCTGCTGTGTCCAGCCTTCGCCAAAGACGCCTGCGAAAAATAATGCATGACCGTGATAGCGCTCGTCGGCAAAGCCCTGCACCTCGGCATCGCTGAGCCCGGTGCGACCCGCCTGCAACTCAGCCAATGGCCGGTAAAAGTCCAGACTTTCCTCGGCCAGCACGAAAGTATCACCTTGCAGACTGCCAAGTTCACGCAGGCGCCAGTATTCACGGTACTGACTAACCACCTGATCCTGGAAGGGCTTGACTGTGCCCTGCAGAATATTGTCCTCAGCTCCGTACGCGCTGGTGAGCTTGAGTTTTTCCCAGATCTGCTGGCGCTGGCTTTCGTTCAGGGTATCGGAGGCCAGACGCTGACCGGAATCGTACAGCGAGCCGTTATCGACCTTCAGCCAGACGTCACCGGTTTCCGAAATGATCTGGCCGATCCAGGCGTCACCCTCAACTTCATTGATGAACACATCCCGCACGGCAAAGGCATTCAGGTTGCCATGGGTACTGCCGCCAGAGGCCGTCCCCTGTTCACGGGCAATGACCCGTAACGGCACAGCAGTGCTGCCGATGGCACCTGTCGCGTACAGGTCAAGGTTGCGCCCGAGCACATGTGCAGCACCTGCAGACAAGCCACCTATCGCACCCAGGTCACCATTTACCCGCAGAACCACATCACCCAGACCGTTACCGGCATTGATGCTGCGCAGCAACACATTGGATGTCAGATTCAGGTTGATGCCGGCGGCGCCAGAGGTGGCCTGCAACGTTCCGTTATTGGCAAAGCCGGCGACCACGGCACGGCCATCCTGACCAATATAGCCGCCGGCGGTCATGCGCAGTTCACGGCTGAAACTGCTGCCGTCACTGCCGTTGATGATGTTGCCCGCAGCATTCAGCTGGGTCACCCCACCGGGGTTATTCAGTCGCCCGCCAATGATCAGATTGTTATTGGTCTTGGCATCGATCAAACCGGCCGAATTACCGACAAAGGCAATCTGGAACGGGTTGTCGGCCTTGACCGAGTGGTCGATACGCAGCGTGGCCGAGCGAGGGAAACGGTAGTCCCATGACGAATAATACTCGCCAGCCCGTGCGTGACCGGCCGGGTAGCGACCACTGGCTTCGAAATCCCAGTGACAGCCGGAGCCGATGCTGTCTCCACAACCGTGGTAGTTGACCCCGATACCGTAGGTATTTCCCAAGCTGCCGCTAATGCGCTGTTCATAAACATTATCAAGCGCACGTGTTACCACTGCACCCGAGGAGACGGTCCATGGATCGTTTGGCGTGACATCATTCCAGACCCAGTTGCTGGCCGAGAAATTATCACCATCCCGGATAATTTCCCGCGACAGGTTAGCTTGCTGGTACCACTCGAAGCGCAGATTGGCAGCCGGATTATAGGTGGTCGAACTGGCCGCAGAGCTGGAAACACGATAGGCACCCAGAACCGAATTGGCACCATTGCGGTTGTCATACACGCTCAAACCGCTGTTCTGATCATGCACATACCAGGTACTCAGAGTCCGGCCACCTGTTGTGGTCTTGAAGGTATCCACGATCTGCACAATACCCACCGAACCCACCCCGGTATCAATATTTCCGAGTTGCAGTTGATGCGATGAACGGTTGTCAATAACCACGTTACCGAAGCCATTGTTGACCTCAATGCGACCCGCTGTATTGGTACTGATGATGCCGCCACGCATATAAATGAAGCCACCGCCGGAGGCGTTGACATCATCCAGTTGAATGCGTTGATTGACAAAGTCGTACTTGGCTCCGATCCGCTGACCACTGGTGGCCGTTAGCAGATGCGTGGGAATATCCACGGCCTCGACGCACAAACCGTTGGAGCAGCCATGCTGGCTGATCCAAGCATCTAGGTCGGCACTTATGCGGACCGAGCGGTCAGTCTTCATGCCACTGCTAATGGTACCGTTGATATCGATATAACGTGCTTGAATACCAACCTGACCACCCACAACACGCCGACCATCGCCACCGCTGCCAATATTGGCCTGTTCGTAATTGACTGCACTTTTGTACAGGGAGCGGTAGTTAATAATCGGCACCCAGGAGTCGGTATTGTCCATTCCGTTGAACTGGAAAGCACTACCGGTAAAGGATTTCGCTGTGGCCTCACTGCAGTTCAGAGCTGACCCTATCGACGCCGGCAGACAACCACCGAACAACAGCACACTGGAGCCATCTGAGTCACTGTAGATGCCGGCACGGTACATCATGCTGAGCGTCAACAATGTCCCATTGTTAAAAACGCCGTTTCCGTAAACATCACTGGCAATCAGTTCAAGAGCCACGTTGGCCGAGCCGGTTACCCCGGCGAAGGAGCGCCACTCGGAGAACGGATTACTATTGACTGACCAGTAGCTATTTGGTTGGAAAACCGTCATCGAGCCATTCGGGACTTCCACCAGTACCTGCTGGCCATAGGTCAGACCAAACTGACCAAGCGAGCCCTTGGCATTGGAGATATGGATCAGGCCGCCTTGGTTGAGAATATCGCCAACCAGGAAGATCGCCGGGCCGAAACTGACGTTGCCGACATTACCGCCAAAACTGTTGTCGATACGGATCTCGGCACGCCGGTCAGCGGCCACTTCATTAACCTGACCATTGAACTGCGAACGCGAGGCCGCACCCGTGAAATACACCCGGCCGCCGGGTTGGTCGGGGATCAGGGCATTGCCAACCAGCAGATAGTTGGCACTTTGGTTGATCACCTGGATACGCGGACCACCGTTGGCCGTGAGGGTACCGTTGCCGGACAGACTGTCAGCATTAACCGTGACGGTACCGCCGGCCGCGAGCATGTCACCCAGCTCAATGGCGCCGACGTTGCTGCCGGAAATCGTGCCCTCGATCACTGCACGGGTCACTTCATCCATGTCAGCAAAGGTATTGAGGAACTGACGCGGGTTGAAGTTGCTGAGTTTTACCGCGCTGACTGACAGGCCGGCCGACTGGGTCAGCGTGCCGTTGGCAGCAATATTGATCAGCAGCTCGTTATAACGACCAGCCAGTAGTGTGCCGTTCAGGGTAGCGGCAATGTTACGGCTGATATTCGCATTGCTATTGCGGCTGGTCACCGGGATGAAACCCAACTGATAACCCCGCGCTTCACCGTCGGCCAGCGCACTGACCAGGCCGTAATAACTGCCGACCCGGACATTGCGCGCGGCCAGCACCTGACTGCCGGACGCCAGCACGGTGTTGGCCTGGTTGACGATATCGGCATCAGCCCGCGCGGCGGGAATAGCAATGAGGCCGCGTACCGAGCTGTGCGCTACCGAATTGAGCTGCAGGGTGTTCTGCCACAGCCCCTCCGGATCGTCGCCAGCGCTCAGGGTAATGTTGCCCAGCGCCTCCAGCTTGGTGTTGCTGCCAACCGACAGTAACTGGTTGGAATTGAGGTCACCATCGACGCGCGCATCAGCCAAACCGGCTACGCCCCAGGTGCTGGCCAGTGCTTCCAAAGACATGCCGGCCTGGCTGTAGGTGCCGGCGCCGAGCGAACCGCTGGAGAACAGCGCGCCGTTGGCACCAATGGTCACGGTGTTGTTCAGGTTCGCTTGGCTGTCCACGCCCACGCCGCCACCGGCAATTGCGCCACCCGTACTCAGGGTCACAGACTCGCTCACCTGCATACGGGTAAAGGCACGCAGTAACAGGCGAGCGCTGTAATCGGCAGCATTCAACCCGGCGAATAGACTGACACTGTTACCCACATCGACATGGGCCTTGCTGTCGATCCGCGTATCACTGTAAACCGCCTGCCCACTGATCACGCCGCCACCGGCACCGGAGGCCGCTGCACCGAGGTGACGGCTGAAGATATTGTTGTTGGCCGTGATAATCAGATCCTGCTGCGCCGCCAGTCGGCTGTTCTGGCCAATACGCGCAAGGCTGTTTGCGATCACGCGGTTCTCGCCACCGGCACCGCTGGCGCCAGCCAGAGCGGCATTCACCGAGTTCGCATGGGTGCCAAAGATCGCCCGGTACTCGGCCGTCAACGACAGATTACGCATAGCAATCTGCACCGAATCTCCGATTTCCGCGGTTGCCGAGCCCTTGGTACGGGTACTGGCTATTGACGCATTACCGGCGATAACACCGCCACTGCCAGCCACTGACTTGGCCTGGTTGATATCTTCGGCGTTGGCATTGACCAGCAGATCGCTGATCACCGCAGCGCCATTGCGGTCGCTGGCAAAGTTACCCAGGCTCGCCAGGGTAGTGCTGTCCGATTCGGCCTTGGCCACCGAGGCACCTACTGCCAGACCACCCACCGCTACGCCGAGCGCATCGGCATACTGATGACTGCGACCATCAGCCAGAATTTCGATACGCCCTGATGGCAGCTTCAGGTGAGTACCGGTCAGTGCGCTGACGGTGGCGGTATTGAAAGCTTCGGCAATGGTGGCATTGGCGCTGAGGAACAGACCGCCGCTACCGGCAATGGACTGGGCCCGGACGTTGGCCTTATCGGGATCAATCTCACTGCCGCTGCGGTTGTATTCAAGCGCCGACTTCAGGCGTAATCCACCGCTGCCGCGCACATCAGCACGGTTGCCAATGCTCGCCTTAACAGTATTAGCCGTTTGTGCCCGGGCATAGGACGCGCCGACGGCAACACCACCGGCTACGCTCGCACCCAGTGCATAGGCATTGAGTTGTGGCAGCACACTGGCGCTGAGGGATACGCCGCCCGTGCCGCCATCCACCATCACATCGTCGCCGACCCGTGCTTCCACCTTGGTGCGCTCGATCGCGATCGAGGCCACACCGGTCCCGGCAACAGCCAGACCACCCGCGGCAGCCAGACCATACACATTGATACCACCCTCGCCACGTGCGCTCAGATTGACCGCATTACCGGTCAGCTGGGCATTATCGGCAACCAGCACCTTGACGTTACTGTCGCGAACGCCGCTCGCCACCACGATGCCAACCGCAGCAGCACCGGCACTGGCACCTAGGGCATCAATATCCAGGTTGAGCAGGTCACTGGCATTCAGGTTGATTGCGCCCGTGCTGGTATGCGCACCACTGATGCGACTGCTGATGTCGTTGCGCATCTGGCCGATGGCCAATGCTGCGCCAAGACCGACGCCAAAACCGGCACCTCCAGCGTAGGCTTCGACCTCGACTGCATCATCATGGCCGGCAAGGGTACTCGCCCGGGCATTGATATCCAGAGACGCGGACTGACTGCTGCCACCATTCAGCTCGGCAGCCACCCGCGCATTGGACAGAGTCAGCGCAAAACCGCCACCAACCGCAGCGCCGCCGACAGCAGCGGCACCGGTCAGATTGCGGCTGTAGAGTTTATCCTCGGCACTGATGCGAGTGGCGCCACTGGTGACGATGCTGCTGTCACTGGCCCGAGCCAGGGTCTCGTGCTTGCGTAGGCTACCTGCTTCAAAACGATCCCCCAGGTCGGTCTTGTTGCTGTTGACGCGAGTCTTGGTCGCCGAATCGGTTTTACTCACCAGCTCGTATTTCTGCGTGCTGTCGTTCCACTCGTAGGCGTCGTAGGTCAGATCACCGGTCTTGTCGGCCTGGCTGATGCTATTGGCCTGGCTGAGGCTGCCGTTACCACCCTTGTCCAGCTCATCCATGGCGTTGACGTTTTCATCACCGGCGCTCACGGAGGTGGCGCCGGAACCCAGCAGCAGCAGTCCCATACTGCCGCCCAGGGCGCTGGTACCAACGGAGCCGGTGACGGTGTTCAACCGGATGTCGCCTTCACGCAGGGCGCTGAGGGTGAACTGATTACCGACCAGGGTCGAGCGATCGAACAGCGCACGGGTGGCGCTGTTGGCCACCAGGACGTTGGCACTGCCACCGACACTGGTGCTACCCGCCACTGCCGCACCGACGGTGTTGCGGACATTCAGGTTGTCTTGGGCGCTGATCGACAGGTGGCCGAGCGGCCGGCTGGCCTGGCCAAAGTCAACCTGACTGGCACCAGCCTCGGTGGTGGTTTCCACCACTGCGATGCCAATCGAACCCCCGACTGCCATACCGCCGCCGCCGGCACTGGCCACATTCATGGCGATGCCAGTGCTGTTGTTGGCCGTCACCTCGGTGCCGCCGCTGAGCACGCGAGTGCGGGCAGCAGTCGCAGCGTTCAGGTCTGCGCCCAGCCAGGCGCGGGTGACGCTTTGGTTGTAGAGGGTCGCCAAGGCGCCGGACACCGCCACTGCACCGCCGGTCACGCTGGCGGCATTCGGTGCCAGGCGCTGCAGGGCACTGGCGCTGACCTTGAGCGAACCCACCTCGAGCTGGCTGCCGCCATCAACCAATGCCTCGGTTTCACCCTTAAGGATCACCAGGCTGGAAGAGATACCCGGGGCCACGATGGCGCCGGAAATGCTGGCGATGATGGTCGAGACATACTGGCCCGAACCGGCCGATACCTCGGTCAAGCCCCGGCTGTTCAATTGCAAGCCGCTCAGGCGCGCCTGGGTCAGGCGGCTGATGATCGTGTTGTCGACACCCGCACCGACTGCCGCAGCACTCGGGCCGCCGGCCACGGCAGCCAGGTAGCCAGCCGTGTAACTGTGGCTGTTGGCACCGACGCGGACATTCTGGGCGGTACCCGCGCCTGCGGCCTGGTTGATCCGCGCGCCGTCGATATAACCCAGGGTGCTGCCGCCCAGCACGGTGGTGTTGACCACGCCGGATACCGCGGCGCTGGCCAGCGGCACCACTGCCAGGCTGGCGGACAGGGCGATCTGGCCGACCTGTTGAACCGAACTGGCCTGCACTGCCAGACCGGTAATTTGATGCTGACGGATCGACAGGTTCGGGTAAGGGTTGAACTGTTCGGCCTGGATCCACTCGTAGTCATCGCCCGGGGCGTTGTTCAGCGCCCCGCTGTCCACAAGCAGCTTATCGCTGGCATCCGCCGCCTGTGCGCTGACGGAAGTGCCCGAACCGTCGATAAACGCCTTGGTGTTGGTCTCCACCACGTTAACCGTGGCCAGGGCAGCAATGGCCGCGTTGCCGGCGCCGGCAGCAGAGACCGCCGAGCCGAGGATGCTGTCGAGGTTGCGCGCACTGACCGCGATATTGTTCTGCGCCAGCACCTGCGCCCCGCCGCCGATACGTGCCTGGGTCAGGGTCTGGATGATGTTGGTGGCCGCCACGGTGGAGACCGCGGCATTACCGGCCCCGCCGCCAGCGAGGATGCCGGCGATGATGTTGGCCTTGGAGTTGGCGTCGACACGCAGATTACGCAACGCCCAGCCGGCACCGAGGTTGCCGGTCAGGCTTGCATGGATCTCGCTGTCGACGCGGTTGATCGCGGTACCCACACCCACTGCGGCGCTACCGGCACCGGCCACACCGCCGGAGCCTGCGTGGATGCTTGAGGTGTCGCTGGCCAAAATCTCGAAGTTGCCGGCCGAGCCGCCACTATCGGTAACCTCGGCACGGGTCTGCGCTGCAATGTTGTTGCTGGTGTTGGAGAAGGCGACACCTGCACTGCCACCACCCACGCCAGCAACCGCCAGGGTCAGGATGTTGCCGTCGGTGGCGGCCTTGACCAGCGCATTGCCGGCGCCCAGCAGCAGACTGCTGTCGACAATCCGCGCGATACGCTTCTGGTTGATGGTGCTGACTGCAATGGCCGCGCCTACAGCCGCAGTGCCAGCGCCCTGGGCGTTGCCGGCCAGGGTCTTGACGTCCGCGTCGCCACGGGCGGCCTGGACCTTGACCGAGCCGGCGCGCACGGTGCTGCCATTGATCTCGGCGCGCTCTTCGCCTTCGATCACGTTGATCGCAACCGAGCCACCGACTGCCGCAGTACCGGCACCACCGGCACCGACTGCAACCGAGCGGATGTTCGAAGAACCACCGCTGGCCAGGGTCAGGGGGCCTCCGACGGTCAGGTCGCTGTCGATGACCTCGGCCAGGCGCTTGGAAAGGATAATGTTGTTAGTATCGGCGATACCCACCGCCGTGGTGCCCGCACCACCGAAGGCACCAGCCAAACTCCAGATGGTCCGATCGCCAATGGCCGCCGACAGATCCAGCGCGCCCACATTCAGGGTGCTGCCTTCGATGGCTGCACGTTCGGTGCCCTGCAACACGTTGCTTGTGAAGGAGCCGTTGACCGCTACGGTGCCGGCACCGCCACCCGCCAAGGCGATGGCATAAATGTTCTGCTTCGCGCCGCTGTGCAGGCTGGCATGGGAGAAACCGCTGATCTCGCGGCTGTTGCGGATCAGAGCTATGCGATCGGCGCCGATACGGTTGACCGAGATGGCGCCGCCGACGGCTGCAGTACCGCCGCCCTTCACCGAACCGGTGAGCGAGGCGATCGTCAGACCATTGCCGGCGCTGCTGTCCAGATCCAACGTCTTGCCGCTACCGGTGGTTACCAGTCGGCTGTTGTCGATCAGGGTCTTGTCTTCGCCGTCGATCACGTTGACCACGACGGAGCCTCCGACACCGGCGGTTTGACCACCGGCGGCGTCGATGCCCAGGCCCCAGATCTCGCCGTCCAGCGAGGAGGTCAGATCGGCCGAGCCGGTCAGTTCCACATCACTGTCGGTCAGGCTGGCGCTGCGTTCGGCATCAATCAGGTTGACCGCCACGGCCCCGCCGACGCCAGCGCTGCCGCCGGCGGCCGAGAGGTTGAAGGCCACCGACCAGATGCTCGCGCCCAGCCCCGGCTGACTGGCGCTGATCGACAGGTCGCGGGCGCTCATGATGGCGTTGTTAAGACGCGCGGTGGTGGTGTCGGCGATGCGGTTGAAGGTGATCGCACCACCCACCGCCGAACCGCTGCCGGACACTTGGCCGGACAGTGCCGCGGTCATGATGCGGCTCTGCAGGGCGGCACCGATATCGGCGTCACCGGTGAGTATGTAGGTACCGTTCTGCACGCTAGCTGCCGCACTTTGCTGCATGTCGTTGAGGCTGACAGCACCACCCACCGAGGCGTTGTTGGAGCTGGCGGTGATGTTACCGGCCAGCGAGTAGGCGCCGCCGCCTTTGGCGGCCTTGACCGTCAGGTTGTTGGCCTTGAGGGTCTTGCCAGTCATATCGACGTTGGCATTGATGCTGCCACGCGCAACCACCGCCGTGGTAGAGCCGGAAACGGCATTTTCCTTGGCGCCCGCCGCGCCAATCGCCGCCGCCAGCACGTCGGTGCTGTTGCCGGCATTGACACTCAGATCACCGGTAAGGTTCACCTCGGTGTTGGCCAGGCTGGCGGTGTAATCACTGCCGGTATAGACCACGCTGACCGCGCCGCCGACCGAGGTTTTGCCGCTGCTGGCAGCCACGTTACCGGCGATCGCCAGCACGGCTTCACCGGCAATCTGCCCGCTGAACAGTTTCTGTTCGGTGGTATTGCCGGTGGTCGAACCGTCTTCGGCAAACAGATCATCCTGGGTATCGATCCCACCGTCGATTTGCTGGGTGGTCTGCGCGCCATCCAGGTCCAGTTCGGTATGGCTCAGGGCGGTCAGTCCGGCCTGGGAGAACAGGCCGTCCAGCGCGGACAGGCCGGTAACGCTCTGGGCGTTAACGTTGACGTCACCACCTCTCAGGGAGGAATCGCCTGTGTCGGATTTGTCGACCTTAGCACGCACGTCGTTATCGACGATCACCAGGGAAATCGCGCCCGAGGCAGAATTGCTGTTCTGTCCAGTGGTCACCGCGACGGCAAGGGCACCTGCCAGCAAGCGCGCGGCACTGTTAGCCGAGACATCCAGGCGATTGAAACCGGTTGCCGTGCTGCCGAGCCAATCGGCAGACAGCTTGTTCTTCTGTACCGCCAGCACCAGGGAGCCGCCGACACTGCTGGCGCTGCCGTTGGAACCGGTGGCCAGTGAGAAGGAACCGCCACCCAGCAGGGTACGACTACGGTCGTAGGCTGTGACGGCAATACCCTGATTCAGCCCGGTACGCTGTTTGACGATGCTGTCTAGCACCAACGCCGCGGTAGTGTTGGTGATCACCCCGCCGGAGACCGACATGGCCACCGAGGTATTGTCATTGCCGGCGGTAGCCGCTGCGATACCCAGGCCCATGGCGACCTGATCACCGGCGCTGGCAGCCTGGATCTTGAGCAGGTCATTGTCGTTGAGCGTGGCGTTCTTCAGTTGCGCCTGGGTCAGGTTATACAGGTGGTTGTAGGCGATCGCACCGGCAATGGCCGCGCTGCTCTGGCTGCGCTGGCCACCGGCGAGGGTGAAGGCACCACTGCCCGAGCCGCTGAGCTGGTTGGTCTGATTGAGTGACAGTACCGTGACCTTACTGCCCTTACTTGGCGGATCGCGCGGATCAAGGACGATATCACCCAGCTGAGCGCGGGTCTTCTGACCCACCACGTTGACGCTGGCCGAGCCAGCCAGCGCCAGCGATTGCTTGGTCTTGCCGGTGCCAGGGTCAGGCTTGTCGTCGAACAGGCCCTTGATCTTGTCAACCACCTCACCGATCTTATCGGGGACGCTGACGATGGTGTCCTTGATGCTGGTGGCTCCGCCCTTGGCACCGGCGATGCCGTTTTGCAGACCCGCCGACGCATCGCCAAAGACCATCTGCAGCAGGCCCTTGCCAATCTCCTCGACCGCGCCCATCACGCCCTTATCGGCGCTCTCGGCATCAGCCTCATCCTGCTTTGCCTGCTCCTCGGCCGTACGCGCCACAGCGCCAGCGACACTAAAAGCGCCGACCTGACCAGTGCTCTCGGCATTCACCAGCAGCTCGTCGACCACCCAGCGGGCATTACTAATGCCTGCGGCACCCGTACCCAAGGCACTGCTGCGCAGACTGCGGTTATCGCCAACCAACGCCTGCACATCGGTGTGCAGCACGTTGACTGCGACCCCGGCGCCGATGCCGGTTTCATTGGAAACCGCCAGCGCACCGGCAGCGCTCCACAGACCCAGCTTGTGATCAGCTGTAATGCCTACTTGCTCGGCATCAACACGGGTGCTGTTGTGAATCGAAGCGTTGACGTCGGAATTCACCACGCTGACCACCACCGCGCCGGTGCCGGCAACGCTGGCGCCCTTGCCGGCCGACGGCGTGACGCCGATGATCAGTTCTTCCTGGCTGGCCGTGACATCGACCCGTTTGCCTTTGACCGTGCCATTGGCGCCGATACCGGCACTGGCCTGGTTGTTGCTGACCTGAACGTTGACACCGCCACCGACGGCCTTGCCATCGGAGCTGTTGCCGAACAGGGCTAATGAAATGTTGCCGGCAATCGCCAGCTGCTGGATCTGATTGGCGGCACTGACATCCACGGCCGAGTCCCAGGCCCAGACAAACTCACGCAAGGCCTTGCGTGCCTTGTCTTCGTTGTTGTCCTTATCCCTAATGACCGGGAGGAAGCCATAGGGATTGGCCTGCCAGTTGTTGTCGGTCGCGGTTGCGGTCAGGGTGACGTTGTCACCGACCCAGGCAATGGCATCGATATCGGTGTTGAGCACCGCCACCGAGCCGGCCAGACCGGTTTCCTCGGAATTGCTGGTGGCACTGGCATAGACGCTGGCGATCTTTCCCGGGATAGCCGCGGCGCCCGGGACATGCGTCTTGAGATTCTCAAACACCTGATCCAGCGAGTTCCAGCGGTCCAGGCCGGCGAGGTCCAGCGTCTGCAGATTGCGCGAAGCAACGCCGATGTGGTCGGCGTTGACAGTGGTGTTATTGCCGATCAGCGCCCGGGTGTGCTGGGTCAGCTGGTTGTAGGAGGCCGCGACGCTGATGCCCATCTTGGTGCCGTCGTCCTTTTCGGCGTCGGCCAGCACCTTACTCTCGGCACCATTGTGCAGGCTGCGCTGCTGCTGCAATGCGGTGACCGTCAGGTCGCCGTCCAGCACCAGCCTCTGCGGCAGCGCCTGATCACCGCCGCCAATACGTGCCTCGACCTGATGATTGGCAATCCCCACAGCCACGGCAGAGCCGAAGCGCAGCTGGCTTTCAACCGGCCCCGCATCGGGCTTGATTTCCATACCCAGGAAGGTCTTGACCTTGTTACCAATGGCAGTGGTGAATTTCTTGAAATCTTCCTGCGACAGCACCTTGGCTTTCAGGCTGTCGAGCGTAGTCTTGCCTGCCTGAACGCTGGCGCTGTTGGATTGCTCGGACACCACGTTGGCCGCGTTGACGCTCAGGGAATGAGCGCCCAGATCGGCGTCAAAACGGGAGCGGGTGTCGCTGTTGAACAACGTCAGGGCCACCGCCGGGCCACCCATGGCACCCTGGCCAACGCTTTTGGAAGACGCGCTATTGCTCAGGCTCTGCTCGGTCAGGGCAGTGACGCTGACATCCCCGTCGACCTCATCCAGGTTCGCGTTACGGGCGACGCTGGCAATGGTCTTCAGGTCGGTATGGGCCATGCTGAAGGCCGCCGAGAGCGTGGTGGCATTGCTGCCCCCGCCATCGCGCGTGGTGGCAGCAGTGCCTTCGACTTTAAGGCTGTCCTGGCTGTGGGCCAGCAGACTCAGGTCCTGGGATTCAATGGTGGCATCGTCGAGAATCTCGACCTTGGTCTCGCCAGCCAGACGGCCATAGGCGATACCGGCGTTGAAAGGTAGTTTGCTGGTGATCACCGGCAGCGAGAAGTTCGCCGTGTCGACGTTGCGGGTGGTTTCCGCGGCCAGGTGCAGGTCACCCGAAGCCTGGATGTCGGCGGTACCGGCAACCGTCACCCGCGACGTCCCCTCGGCCACCGCGAAGGTGGCGTATGGCAGCATGGTGATGAATTCGCTGTAGTTGGAGGGCGGCACCGCGCCCTTGTCGTGACTGCTGTCGACGGCCTCCACCAGTAATGTGTAGACGTGCTCGGCGGCGCGTTCATCAGTCCAGCCGGCATTGAGCAGCTTGACCTTGTCGATCATCGCCTGCAGCTCGGCGGTGTCGAAGAAATCGCCAAGCAGGCCGGAATCGACGCTCACCTGGGTGACGGAGCGGGCGCTGACGTCCTTGCCGATCAGGGTGCCGCCGATGTCGATGGACGAATGCGCCTGGGCGTAGCCGCCCAGCTGGCGGTCCACCGCGAGGGCCTCGACGCGTACATTGCCGGCCTTGTCGGCCTGGTCGTGACCCGCGTCCAGCACCGCGCCGGCCTTGATATTGACCTTGGCAGTGCTGTGGGCGGAGCCCAGGTTGGCCTTGCTCTGGCGCTTGATTGCCGCTTCCAGCTGGTCGACGTCGTCAATCGCGCTGCCATCTGCGTTTACGGCGCTGAAGCCGAGGTCGCTGTATGCCTGCAGGGTGATATTGCCGGACGCCTCCTGGGAGCCAGCCAGGGCGCGGGTATTGATCTTGCCGGTGGCTTCGACGTTCAGCTCCGGTGCGTTGACCTGCACGCCGCCACCGCCGCCATCGGCCATCAGCGCACGCAGCTCGCCGGAGATAGTAACGTCGTCCTTGCCGACAATCAGAATGCTGCCGTCCTGGCGCACGGCTGCCGTGGCATCGACCAGGCCGTTGGTATTCACGGTCGCCTGGAATACCTGGGCACCGGCGTTGACCTGTGCTCCAGCGCCAACCACCGCGCTGGCGGCGAACAGATTGACCGAACCGGCACTGTTGACCTTGCCCTGGATACTGACTTCGCCGTTGCCGGCGTTGTACTTGCCGGCCATCAGATCGGCCGCCAGCGCCGTGCCTTCGGCATCGCTGCCATTGGTCATGGTCGCGGCCAGCTGGCTCATCTGCGAGGCGCTGGGGGTGGTGACGGTCAGGCTGCCGACGTTGACCACGCCGGAGGCACCGACCACAAGACCATGGGGGTCGGCGAAGATGATGTTGCCGCCGATGGAACCATCTTTAAGGCCGTTCAGGTTGCCGTTGATCACCGCGCGCGAGTCGTGCACCAGGTTGACCAGGTTGGCCTTGCCTGCCGGAACATGCAGGTTGACGGTATTGCCGGCGTTGACGTTAAAGTGGCCGAAGGAGTTGAAGCCAGTATTGCCACGCACCGTGCTGGTGGTGATGTCAGTCACCGTGCCGTTGGTCACCATGCTGGTGGCGGTGGGCATTCCCGTATGCAAGGTGATGTTATTAGTGCCGGCGTCCGCTGCCGCCCAGGCCGGGATCCCACCGATCGCCATGAGCAACGCTGCAGTGATTCGATTCGGACGAAAGGCCTCAAAGGAGTCAACCTTTTCCAAGGGTTGGACCACTGCATTCGAGCGACTGTTTACCGGCATATCAAAGCACCTTCCCTTTCACTTCGTAACGGCATCCACAAAGTCAATACCGCTGCACGTCATAAATGACGACCTCGCAGACTTTGATGGCTTTTTTGTAAAAATCAGATTAGCGCCGACTGGTCATTTGGCAAATAGTCCATTTGGACTGATTACTTGCCAAGGCTCACAAGTACGCGATTGAATGAGCATCATGACAACTCATCTAATGCTGATCGATGACCATGCACTGTTCCGATACGGAGTCGGTATGGTCTTGGCTGCAGGGCTGGTTGATATCGAAATTGCAGAAGCGGCCTCACTTGAGCAAGCACTGCTGCAATCTGATGATGCTTTTGACTTGGTCCTGCTTGACCTTCAACTTCAAGGGCTGAATGGTTTGGACGGCATTGCGTTGATCAAGCGCAAATGGCCTCACTCCAAAGTCGTAATAGTTTCCGCGAATCAGGATAAGCACATTCAGGACGAAGCTTTAGCACGCGGGGCGCATGGTTTCATCAGCAAATTAGAAACGCCCAGCCGCATGCTTGAATTGGTCGGCCAAGTACTTGCCGGCCAACTGCCAGCAAGCACCCCAGTACCCAACCCAGACAAGAAGCCAAGGCTTAGCCCACGGCAATCCGAAGTCCTAGAGCTGTTGTGCTTGGGCTTGCCCAACAAGCTGATTGGTCGGCGCCTGAATCTGTCGGAAAATACTGTACGCGGTCACGTCCAGGCCATCCTTCAAACCCTGCAGGTGTCTAGCCGCTCGGAAGCTGCATTCGTGGCGCGTCGTCAGGGGTTAATCAATTGAGAGCAGCGCCACTCCCTAGCAATTTGGAACAGGACATCCGCACAGAGCAGGTGCGGCTGGTATTCCGCAGCATGAAGAGTTCGCTGTATCTGGGCAGCGCCCTGGCACTGACTCTCACCCTGGTTTTCCACAGCGAGGAGAACCACAACGCTGTACTAAGCTGGCTTGCAGCGGTCATCGTGAGCCGCGTAATCAGTGTTGGTTATGCACGCGCTGCTTTACGCCGCGGGATAAACGCGGAAAACACATCTCGGCACATCCATTACATGTGTGTCATCAAGATCCTTGAAGGCGTGGCCTGGGGATCGCTGGTATGGATTGTGATGGGTCATACCAGCCTGGCCGAGCAACTACTGGCTATGGCCTCGCTGGCCGGGGTCAGCGGCAACGCCGTATCGCTGCTAGCCCCCGTATTTCCCTTATTCCTAAGCATGCAGCTCGCCCAACTGGCCGCCATGAGCAGTAGGCTGCTGACACTGGAAGATTCCTCCTTCGCCATTCTCAGTGTCGGCTGCGCGCTGTTCGTAGCCGGTCAGTCTGCCCAGGCTATGCTGGCCCAACGCACCTCCCGGCAATCATTAATACTGCGCTTCGAGAACCTCGATCTGATAGAACGTCTTAAGGTGGAAAGCGAGAACGCCGAACTGGCACGCGGCAAGGCAGAAGAAGCCAACCTGGCGAAATCAAAGTTTCTCGCTGCAGCCAGCCATGACTTGCGTCAGCCAGTACATGCCCAGGAACTGTTCCTCGAAGTGTTGACCAGGAGCGATCTGTCAGACTTTCAACACAAAGTCCTTAACAATGCCCGCGCCGCCAGCCAAGCCTCGGCGCAGATGCTCAACACCTTGCTGGACTTCTCACGCATCGAAGCCGGGGTAATCGAGCCACAAACACGTTCTTTCCTCCTGCAACCACTACTCCACAAGCTCGAAAACGAGCTCGGCGGTCAGGCCGACAACAAGAAAATCGTTTATCGCTGCCGGGAGACCCAGCTGGCGGTGTATTCCGACGAGAACCTGCTGGAATTGATGCTACGCAACCTGATCACTAACGCGATTCGCTACACCGAAACAGGTGGCTTGCTGGTCGGGTGCCGCAAACGCGGCAAAAAAGTCGTGATTGAAGTATTCGATACCGGTATCGGAATCGAACCTTCGCAGCAGCGTGAAATATTTCAGGAGTTCCATCAGTTGGGTAATCCCGAGCGTGACCGGCTCAAGGGTCTCGGCCTGGGTCTTGCAATTACTCAAGGCCTGGCTCAATCGCTTGATCACAGCGTGACGTTATCGTCCCGCCCCGGACGCGGAAGCGTATTCCGCATTAGCCTGCCGTTAGCTACATCTGGTGAAACTAGCGATACATTAGCCTCTCCCAAAGACTCTCAGTTTCAAACTGGGCTGTTACAAGGCTTACGTATTCTTATCATTGATGATGACGAGATGGTACGCGAGGCCATGGTACATTTACTTTCAGACTGGGGATGCGATTGCAAAGCAGTAGAGCACACTAGTGGAGCGTTGGAACTTGTCGAGCAGTGGCCAGCAGAGGTGCTCATCAGCGATTATCGCTTGCGTGAAAACCATACCGGCGCAAATGCCATTGCCCAGATACGGGAAGTAATGGGCACCATCATTCCAGCCTTGATCATAACTGGCGATACAGCTCCAGAACGCTTACGTGAAGCGCTACAAAGCGGTTTGAAACTGCTTCACAAACCGATATCGCCGACTGATCTCTATCAGGCACTAGCCAAAATAGCGCCTGCAAATAGAATCGAATGAATTACACCTGCACGGCCGGACCCTAAATATTCCCATCGTATGTGGCCAAGTTATCTCAACAGCAGAGATTTACTGCTCTGCTGACTTTAATTTTCTATAGGGCTGACTGCTTTAGATAACGATTCCATTTGCCATCTAGGCAGGCCCTCCAGAAGATGTCGATATGCGGGGATGTAACAATCTATCAGCATGATCGCGCGAAAATACCAAACTCGTGCACGCTACTTTTATCGGACTCGCTGCGGTGAGGATGATCCCACTTCAGCGCAGATCTGCGAGGCTTTACTTGCAAGCGCTCAGGAATATCAACCGAACTCATTCAGCACACTGAAGAGCGCGCTTTAGCATGACTAATTATCACGTGGCGATAATAGCGAAGCATGTAAGGCAATTCGAAAGGTCGCCAATCCTGTTCAGTGTTCCCGACGACATCGATGCAGCATTTCAGGATGAGACTGAAGCGATGTACAGCGCATGAAGCTACTGCTCGACACACATATTTAAAAGTGCAGCCGCCAGCACCCAGATCTACAGGTCTGACCGAAAGCGACAAGGCCAAGCCAGACTTTTGCGCTTCAACAACTACACACTGTATAGCTCGATTGCTCAACCGTCGCATCCATGTGACTATCGCTCCCTGCAACCACAGCCAACATGGACTCTAGAATTGCTCAAGCGCGCCCACTACACAATTGCCTTGCCACTAATGGCGGCCCTCCTCGCCCCCGTAGCTTTAGCAGCAAGTAACTCTGACTGCGAAACCGCTCTCAATAAACGAGATCTTGTCGGCGCAAAAGGCATCTGCACGCAAGCACTTGCCTCGCAAAAGGCAGCAGCCAGTGGCAACACACCAGCGCAACTGGAAACGCTCGCGCGCGCGCATGACAACCTCGGCAGCTTGTCCATGCTCAACCAACAGTACCGCGAAGCCGAAACGCACTACCGCGCCAGCCTCGCAGTCAGAACTCGCGCATACGGTAAGAATCATCACAACCTGTCGCACTCGTTAGTCCCTCTGGCCGAGAGCCTGGTACGGCTTAATCAACCTGGCGATGCCGAAAAACTCTTAATACAGACGCTGCAGTTGCGGCAACAAGCTCTGGGAAAGAGGTCGGAGGCAGTAGCCAGGATACATGGCACACTCGCAACCTTTTACATACGCACCAACCAAATAGCAAAAGCCCAGCGCCAGCTTGCAGATCAGATCAGCATACTCGAACAGCTCTACCCTACCGGAGCAACAGCCACAGCCAAGGCCTACAACAGCCTCGCAGTAGTGCGCAAAAAAGAAGGTCAGTTACCGCAAGCAGAAGCCTATTTCCGGCGTTCAATTGATATCTACGAACGCAAAAACGCGGCTAACACACTCGAAATCAGCGCCCCCCTGCTCAACCTGGCGACCCAACTCACAGAGACAAATAAACTCAATGAAGTAGAGTCGTTGCTGCTGCGCGTAAAACGCATTCGCCAGCAATTCGAAGGCGAGGAATCAGTTGGCGTTGCAGACATCCATAACAGACTGGGCGTGCTCTTCAACCTGCTGGGCATGAAGGAAGAAGCAGAAAAGCAACTACGCACAGGCCTGGCAATCAGAGAGAAGCGCTTAGGCACTAACCATATGCTTGTGGCGGAAAGCTGCAATAACCTGGGCATGCTATTGATGCAGGCCAACCGCCTCAATGAAGCCCTAGCAGTGCTGCGCCATGCCACCGTTGTTATCCACTCGCAGACTGGCCCACAAAGCGCGCAGACAATCGCTGCTTGGGAGCAACTGGAAAAACTGTACGGACGTATGATCCAGCAAAACAACAGCGCAGGCTAAACCGCGAGGCCGTGTTGGGCTATAGATGCCCATGATTCGCGACTAAAGCCACCAAATACTCAAATCGCCAAACCGTAGGCTGGGTTAGCGGTGCAGTCCACACCCTTGCCAGCGTTGCAATTGCTGGCAAGGGTGTGGCCCAAACACCGCCATCATGAGTCGGATGCATGGGGTGATGATGTGCCAGTTAGTGCCGGGTTATGCGGTGGTCAAAATCGCTGCTTTGCCAAGGCAATGCGGCTAATCGCTACACCAACCTACGCGACGATCAACCGCGACCAGCAGGCGTGACATCCACCAGCCACTCGTTGACCTTGCGTACATCATCTCGAACCAGAGAACCGCTCCAGCGGCGCAGTACCAGCGAACTCAGAATGAAGTCATATTGCGATTGCAGCAGCGTGCGGCGGGCGGCGTACTCTTCCTTGATGGTGTTCAGCACATCCACCGCGTTCATTACGCCAAAACCAAAGGCCCGCTCAGCGGCTTCACGGGCCTTTGCCGAAGACGCCATGGACTTGCGGGAAGCAGAAATCTTGCTCACACCCGCCTGCGTATCATAAAAAGCCGAGCGCGTTTCCCGAACGACCTGCCGCCTGGCCTGCTCAAACTCTTGCTCGGCCACCATCAAGTCCGAAGCGCTGGCTGAAACTCCCGCACGCGTAGAGCCGCCACTGTAGAGAGGCACCTGAATCCCTAAACTCACTACATAAGTATCAGTGATCTGCGATTGACTGTTCTCATAACCAATATCGCTACGCTGGCCACTCAGGCTCAAACTGACCTTGGGCTTATGCCCACCTGACGCTTGTTGTAATGCAGCCTGCGCAGCACTGACCGCACGGTTACGTGCCTGCAAAACCGGACTCTGGGTCATGGCCTGCTGCACCCAGTATTCACGGTCATACTCCGGCGGCAGGAACACGACCTGCTCACCGACACGTTTCAAGCGCTCGGTAATCTCACGCCCGATCATCTCAGACAGCGCCTCGCGTCCCACCTCCACGGTGTTGCGCGCTTCAATTTCGCGGGATTTTAGCGAATCCACCCGCGCCGAAATTTCCAGCACATCGGTAACCATCGCCAACTGGCGCTCATACAGCGAATTGACGCGTGCCAGATTGCGCTCAGTGGCGCGCAACTCAGCAGATACCAGAGCCAGCTCATCCTCGGCCGCCAAAGCGGTGAAGTAGCGCTCGATCAGATCAAGCGTCGCCTCTTCTTGAGTAATCGCGTACTCCGCTTCCTGCTGCTTTGCCAGTTCGCTATAACGACGGTAGTTGTGCCAGGTTTGTGCGTCATAAATCACTTGGCTCAAAGTCAGTGCGTAGCGCTCACCGTTATAAATCTGCCGGGTGGCGGCATTGTCCTGCGCAGTTCGATTGAGCGTACTGCTGGCACTCAACTGCGGCAGCAACTGGCCAAAGGCCTCGCGCTCACGCAGCGCGCCCCCCTCGCTGCGTGCACGTCCGGCGAGCACACGCGGGTCTTCAAGCTCGGCCTCTTGAAACAACTGCCATAAATCCACCACCTGCTCCTCGCTGGGAACAGCGGCGAGCACCACAGAGGAAAAAGGCGCACTCACGAGCAGCATCACACCACAGAAAAAATGCCGCACAGGCTCAGTCCTCAATCAGTGAACGGGCAAACGCATTGGTCGCTGGCTGCACCAGGTAATTCAATAACGTACGCTCACCAGTATTGATCAGCACTTCGGCTGGCATACCGGGCACCAGGGTTAAGTCACCCAGAGCCTTACGCCCCTTATCGGTCAGCTCGATGCGACCCAGGTAATACGGCACACCCGTTTGCTCATTAACCAAACGGTCGGCGGAAATCTGCGCCAGACGCCCCTCGATCACTGGCGTGGTTGCGCTGTTGAATGCGCTGAAGCGCACATCAGCCAACTTGCCAAGCGCGATTCGGTCGATGTCTATCGGCGATATCTGCGCCTCGACCACCAGATCCTCGCTGGCGGGCACCAGATCCAGCAACGGCGTACCTGGCGCAATCACCCCACCCACCGTGTGCACCTGCATGCCCAGCACCATCCCGGCCTCAGGCGCACGCACGCGCAGACGCTGGGCACGCTCAGCAACCGCGGCGAGGCGTTCGTTCAAATCAAAAATTTTGGTTTGCACCTCGGATTGCAGCGTAACCACCTCCGCGATGAAATCCTTGTTGAGCTGCATGATCTGCAACTCAGTCTCGCCAATTTGCAAGCGCGCGCCGGCAATGGACGAGCGCAATTCTGCGATTTCAGATAGCAGGCGAACCCCATTGCGTTGCTGCTCGCGCAAGCGCTGCTTGTCGACAAAACCCTCTTTAAGCAACGCACTCAAATCGCCGACTTCTTCTTCGTAAAAAGCCGCTTCCTTCTGCTTACCCGCGATCACTGCATTAATGCCGCGAATCTGCTCGTCGAGCTGCACCACACGCTTTTGCAGCACGCCGGTCTCACCCAACCGAGCGGAGCGACGGGCCTGAAACACCTGGGCCTCGTTCTGCTGCGCCTCAAGAACACGCTTATCGGTGCTGGCGGCATCCTGCTGGAAATCAACCGCATCCAGGCCATCGCGCTCCGCTACCAGCCGCGCGTCCAGCGCAACCGATGCAATCAGCTGGCTACGCACCATTTCCAGCTCAGCCAATGCCTGCGTGCCGTCCAGTTCGAGCAGTACATCGCCAGCGGCCACCTGGTCACCGTCGCGCACGTAAATAGCTTTAACAATGCCGCCTTCCAAGTGCTGCACCGTCTTGCGGTAGCTCTTGACCGTAACCACGCCAGACGCAAGAGCCGCGCTGTTCAACGGGGCAAAGGCTGCCCAGGAACCAAACAGGCCGAACGTCACAAACAACACCGCATAGCCGATACGCCGAATCGGTAGATCGTTTGTAGCTAACGGCAGCGATGGCGCAAGGCCCGCAGGGGAAGAATTACTCACGTCCATTTCCATCCTTTAAAGGGTTACGCACGCACTGCTGTTGCCGACTGCTGGGCCTTACTCAACTCGGCCAGCACCTTGTCGCGCGGACCGAACATCGCCAGCGCGCCATCACGCAGCACCATCAGCTTGTCCAGGGCATTGAGCACACTGGTGCGATGAGTAATCACAAACAGCGTACAGCCCGCCTGTTTGAGCTTGACGATGGCCTCGGAGAGTGCACGCTCACCCACATCATCCAGGTTTGAGTTGGGCTCATCCAAGACGATCAACTGCGGCCGCCGATACACCGCTCGCGCCAGGCCGATGCGCTGACGCTGGCCACCAGAAAGGCCACCGCCGGTTGCACCGATCACCGTGTCATAGCCCTGCGGCAATTTGAGAATCAGCTCATGCACACCGGCCAGGCGAGCGGCCTCAACCACGGCCACGGGGTCAACGTTGCCAAAGCGAGCAATGTTCTCGTTGATTGAGCCGTCAAACAACTCGACATCTTGCGGCAGGTAACCGACATGCTGACCAAGCTCTTCACGCTTCCAGGCAAACACATCGGCACCGTCCAGGCGCACGCTGCCCTGCGCTGCGGGCCAAATACCCAGCAGTGCACGGGCCAGGGTCGATTTACCCGACGCACTAGGACCGATAATGCCCACCGCGTCACCGGCTGCCACGTGAAAGTTCAGCCCGACCAGCACCGGCTTTTGCGCCCCAGGCGGCACCACTGCCAGGTTTTCTGCGCTTACCTCGCCACGCGGTGCAGGTAACGACATGCGCTCAGGCTCGGCGGCAACCTGCTCAAGCAGCTCATCGAGCCGCGCATACTGGCCACGCGCCGCAGAAAAGCCCTTCCAGGCACCAATCATTTGATCGATCGGCGCTAACGCCCGGCCCAGCAAAATCGAACCCGCAATCATCAAACCCGGCGTAATCTCCTGTTCGATCGCCAGGTAGGCACCCAAGCCCAGAATCAGCGACTGCACCAACAAACGAAAGGTCTTGGAAAACGCCGCAATACTGCCACCGCGATCACTTGCCGTGCCCTGCAGGGACAACACCTGATGGTTCATCGCCTGCCAGCGCTCACGCAACATACCCAGCATGCCCATGGACTCAACCACCTCGGCATTGCGCAGGTTCTTCTGGGTGAAGGCAGTGGCGGCCAAGTTTTGCTTGTTCGCCTCCAGCAGCGTCGCGTTGGTCAGCCGCTCGTTCAGGAAGGCAAGTGCCACCAACACCAACGCACAACCCACGGCAAACCAACCAAACCAAGGGTGGAACAAAAACATCACAGCCAGATAGATCGGCAGCCAGGGCGCATCGAAAAACGCAAAAAGCCCATTGCCGGTAATGAACTGACGCAAGCCTGTGAGGTCATTTAGTGGCTGGGCCGAGGCCTGCATACCACCTGAGGTGAGCGCCTGCTTGAAGCTGGCGTCATACAGGCGCGGCCCCAGAATCAGATCCAGCCGCGTACTGAGGCGCACCATAATGCGTGAACGTACCCACTCCAGCACGCCCATGGTAACCAGCAGCAGAGTGAGAATCAGGGTCAGCATCATCAACGTCGAATGGCTGCCTGTGGCGACCACCCGGTCATACACCTGCAACATGTAGAACGCGGGCACCAGCATCAGGAAGTTGACGAAAAGACTGAAAAAACCAACAGAGAAAAAGCCACCCTTGCACACAAGCAAGGCAGCTTTCAGGTCAGACAGGGATGGGGGCTTCATGCGCAGGACTCTAAAGACTCAGTAACAAAAAACAGCCCGGGATGATATCACGCAGGCGTCATTATGATGCCAACACCCCCGCCACCTCGCGTGCCTATGTCGTCACTTACAGCCGCCTTGGCAAAAAAATTTGGGGCCGGATTGCCTCTGGGATGCGCCGCAAAAACGCGATAGATACAGAGTTTTATATCGCCAATTTAACAGATACACCCCGTATACCACCCGGCATGACCACGCCGCGGCACACGTGGGCTACCGACGCTTTCGACAACAGCCCGAATAAACAGCGATCTTGGCAATTAGCTGACTTAACTCTATTTATCGCAGCAAATAGCCACAAAAAACCCCAACAAAGCGACACATACAAATTGCCAGCCCACCGCCAAAGCGGTCAACTCGCACCCTTTAAAGCAATGCGAGGTGTGAGCGTTTTCATTGCAACTAAACAACCGGCAGGCACCACCCGGCTGGCTTTATTAACGCGTGTAATCACAGCGATTTCCCTCGCCTGCGTTCGGGCTCTCCACGCCGGCAAGCACTATACTTTTTGTTTGCAGGCAGTAGAATCCGCCATTATTCCGACGTCAAATCTACCGAATGCCAAATAAGGAGCGAGTGCCAGCGCTGCAAAGGGATACCCGAAACGGTTACAAGCGCCCCTGAAAAATTGATGAGGCAAAAATGTTACATCCGCAGAGTTCCAGCCAACCGGCAGTGAAGTTAGTTATCCGCCTGCCAGCCCAGATGAGGGAACGCCTCGCTGAGGTGGCCCAAACCAACCACCGCAGCATGAACTCCGAAATTATCTCCATCCTTGAGCGCGCCCTTGGACCACAAACAAGCATTGCGTAACAAGACGGCGGGATAACGTCGCCATTAACCCACGCACTTTGCATTAAGCAGGGAGGCTTAAGCCGCGCTGCTTTCGGCACAAAGCTGCAGCCCATTGCTTTGGGTGGATCGGGCCGCGTAGGTTAGCCGCGCAGCTCCCTTGCCAACACCTTGATTGCCGCACGCAGCGCAACCTACGCACGGCCCTGCCTCGCAACGAGTGAATCGCAGGGCCGGTTTGTTGAATTGCCCGCACAACAATCCTCACAAACCGGCAAAGCTGATAGTTCCGCCTGTGCTGCCCAGGTTGTCGCCTAGCTCGGCGGCTACCGTTTGCAGGTGGGCGGAGACTTGCTCGTTACGCGACCAAGCCTGATGCATCCCGGCCAGACGCGGCAGGTGCAGCATGGACAAGAGCTGGCTGTAGGCCATCGGCAGTGCCTGGGCCTGGCGTAATCGCAGGAATGCCTGATCGTCCAACGCATTCAGGCGCGCCTCGTCAACCCGAAACAGACCGCGCATCTCGGGCATGCCCGTCGCATCATCTGCGGGGATAACCCAGGGCATGAGCAACCCATGCTGCTGCAGTGCCTTGCACGCCAACTCAGTCTGCTGCCGGGATTGTTCGCGGCGTTCCAGCAGCGGCAATAACTGGCTGACCGCTGCGGATGCCCCACCGTCGGCGCTGAACAATGGCAAGCCTTCGGTGTCTGGGCACAGGAAGCTGCTGTGTGCATCCACGCATATTATGTATTCGCCCGCCGCACTCGGCAGCAAGCTGAACGGGTGGCTACGCAATATGGCAGGCACATAGCCGCCCAGCCAACGGCCATCCGCGGCGACCAGCAGGCTGGCACCAGACCGTACACCGGCCAGCAACACCGGCACATAGGTATCACCGCTGGCGACAAATGCCGTGGGCATGTTTTGCGCCACCCGGGGCAACTCAGCCACCACCAGCGGCTGCAGGGCTTCGCCACGGGCGAAGCCATAATCGGTCGGTTTTTTCCAGTGCAAGCTGGCGTGTTTCACCCGTGAAATTGGCACGTAATTGGCCATCGCCTCTCTCCTTGTATCTGGTTGGCTGATTTGATCGGCCGCCTCCTGGCCGCCGTTTCTAACCACCACCCAAGCGCCAGGTCATACCTGTGCACCCGGTTTTGGCCAACCCGAAAATAGAAAAACCCGGCAGAGGGTATCTGCCGGGCTTGGTTGTTGCGTAACGCTAAGGGTTAGACAGGTTGCTGACCATTGAACAGAAAGTCACCTTCATCAACCAGACCCGCCATACCCACCAGCTTGATAGTGGCAAGCTCAGTACTCGCGTTCTGAGCTTGCACAACATCGGTGCTGTAGATTTTGACCACTGCGGTCGTGCCGACGCTAGTCGAGATAGCGACGTTAGCCCAGTCCGCGCCCGACCCGCGGAGGTCGATCTTGTCCTGGCCATTGGCGAAGCCGATGATCAGGTCAGTGCCCTGCAGCCCAGCCTCAAGGTCGTAAACGAACAGGTCAGCAGCGCCATCGCTTGCAGCGGTGTCACCCGCATAGAGGATGTCGTTACCGGCACCACCGAAGATGCTATCGCCACCTGTGCCGCCGTAGATGGTGTCGTTACCGCCACCGCCTTCCAGCTTGTCGTTACCGGCCATGCCGCGCAGCACGTCGCTGGAGTCACTGCCCTTGAGGTAGTCGCCCCCCTCAACCGCACTGCCGACCAGCGTCGCTTTGACGCTACTGGTTTTCAGCACCGAGCCATCGGCAAACAGGACCGAGTTGCCGTCGAGATCGCCGGTGAATCCCTCAAGAAGAAGGTGGGCGGTAATTGACTCATGTTGGATAGTGGTGCCCTCTACGTCAATGCTGTGCAGAACGCCGGAGGCCGAAACTCCCTCGATAGTGACGACTGTATCGGTGGTGTAGTTCGAGATTATCGTGATGTCCTCCACACCGAGATTGACGCTGGTATCGAGCGGCACCGGATCAAGCATGTCCTCATCCACAACCAAGAAATCAACGTACGCATCCTCCGTTGCACCGGCGCTATCGGTCACCTCGACAAACAAGGCAGCCCCCGCACCCAACTCGCTGTCCGGTGTGAACATCAGTGCTGCGATGGCCGCATTGATCTGGGCTACAGTACCGCTGAACTGCGAAGCGCCGCTCAGGCTGCCGTTGATGGCGGTCAGGTTGACAGTCAGCACGTCATTGGCATCAACGTCGTCGATGACAACCCTGCCTGCCAGGCTGAATGGCTCAACAGTGCCATCCGCTAGCGCTCCTAATACGATGCCACCAACGGAGATGGTTGGCGCATCGTTGGTGCCGGTCAGGGTGATGGTGACATCCTGAGTAACAGTACCACCGGTTTTGCTGTCATTGATGGTGACGCTGTACACCTGAGTCAGTGTTTCACCTGCGCCCAAGTCATCCAGAGCACTGGCTGCGACAGTGTAAGTCCAGGTCAGCGCATTAGTAACCTGGTCCACTGCGCCCAGGGTCAGAGTGCCGCGTGCAGGCACGGTAATCGCGGTGAAGCTGGCGCTGTGCACATCGCTCACATCAACGTCAGCAAAGGTGATCACGCCCGTATCGGTCAGGTTGCCGTCGTTCTCATCAATGGCACCGTCAGCCCTCTCGGTGACCGAACCCGCATCATCCGTTGAAACCCCAACAATGGTCGGTGCATCGTTTGTGCCGGTGATGGTGACGGTGATGTCCTGAGTCACAGTACCGAGGTTCGCATCGTCGATGGTCACGGTGTAAACCTGGGTCAGGGTCTCGCCTTGGGCCAGGTAGTCAATCGCACCTGCAGGCAGGGTGAAGGTCCAGTCAACGCTGTTGGTAGCCTGGTTAACAGCACCCAGGGTCAGCGCGCCTAAGCTACCAGGGGTTTTCGCCTCAACAGTTGCAGTATGGGTGTCGCTCAGGTCCACGTCTGCAAAGGTAATGGTGCCAGTATCGGTCAGATTGCCGTCGTTCTCACCGTTGATACCGTCCAGTCGTTCGGCTACCTCAGCGCTGGCGTCGGTGCTGCCCACCACAATGGTCGGCTGGTCATTAGTACCGATGACAGTAATGGTGATGGTCTGAACTGCGCTGGTGTTATTAGCGGCAGTCCCAGAATCATCAACCGCAGTGACGTTGAAGGTCAGTACCAGTTCTTCACTGGCAGCAAGGAACTGCACGGCCGAGTTGGCAATATCGATTTGCCATTTCAAGCCTTCGCCGTCGAAAGCCCCAGCACTGATAGCCGCATCAATGGCCGCGAGTGCGTCACCCGTTAGGGCAGCGCCTTCCACGGTAGCGCTTGCCAAGGCAAACTCAATGTCGTGGGTGTCAGTGAGGTCGACATCGGTAATGGCCAGGGCGCCAGTTGCACTCAGCAGCCCCACAATCGCAGTGTCTTCTGTGAACAACGCAGTATTGGAACCTACCACCAAGCTCGGCTTGTCATTGGTGCCGGTAATGGTGATGGTGACG
Source organism: Pseudomonas sp. WS 5011 (assembly GCF_012985775.1). Taxonomy (NCBI): domain Bacteria; kingdom Pseudomonadati; phylum Pseudomonadota; class Gammaproteobacteria; order Pseudomonadales; family Pseudomonadaceae; genus Pseudomonas; species Pseudomonas sp. WS 5011. The sequence goes on along the minus strand of NZ_JAAQXA010000012.1, from coordinate 106,903 downwards.
GTTTCAGTGGCGTCATTGCTCAGCACCACATCGGAATCATCCGTTACGCTCAGCTCATAGGTCAGCGTCAGGGTCTCGCCAGCAGCGAGGAACTGCACAGCCGAGTTGGCGATAGCGAAGTTCCAGCCATCGGTATCGGCACTGACCGTGATAGCGCCTTTGATTGCAGCCAGAACATCGATATCCAGCGTACCAGCGCTGTAAGCGATGCCGTCAGCTTCGAGCTGTAGAGCAACGACGTGCTCATCGTTAACATCCAGGTCACTGAACACCACATCGCCCGTGGCAACCAGGTGGGTGGTTTCATTACCTACCGTGCCCAGATCATCCTCAGGCGCCAGTGCATCTTCAGTCAGGCTGGCGGTAAGAACGGTTTCCGCTTCGATGACCGGAGCATCGTTGGTGCCGGTGATGACGATGTTGACGAATTGCGTCTCGGCTTCACCATTGGTGCCGCCATCGATTGCGTCGACAGCGACGCGGATTGTGAGGGTTTCACCAGCGCCAAGGAACTGTAGGGCAGCATTGTTGATACTGAAGGTCCAGCCGCCTACGTCGCCGTCTACTGGCTGGGCAGTTCCTGAATTGACAGCCGTAAGGATCTGCAGAAAGAGCGGATGCTCATCATCAACCAAATCACCATTGAACAAGACGGTCGCGATCTCTACGTCAACCTCATGCGCGTCATTAACGTCGGCATCGCTAACTGCGACATTGAAGGTAGCGGTGAGCACTGTCGCTTCGCCAACCACATCATCCTCAAATACGGCTGCGGACGACGGCGTAACCGTCAGTAACGGCGTGTCGTTGGTGCCCGTCAGGGTGATGTTGACGGTTTTGGTAACCGTGCTGTTGTCCGCACCCGAATCGTCAGTCACTACGACGTTGTAGGTCAGGGTAAGCGTCTCGCCTTCGCCGAGGAACTGCACTGCCGAGTTGGCAAGGTCAAAGTTCCAGGTGCCGCTCTTGTTGACAGCGTTGAGCGAGGTAGTGAACGCAGCTTCCATCGCGTCGAGTTGAGGTTGGCTCAGCGTAGTGGATTCGCCACCCGCCCAGACTGCAGCTTGCAGGCTGCCTGCGATGCTGTGACTGTCTGCCACTGCTGGGGTTTCGCCATCAGTGATACCGAGGTCAACATCGGAGTAGCTCAGACTGCCGGAAGCAACCAACTTCAGCGGATCACCATTTGCGGAGGTATCTTCGGTGAGCGCAGCACTGTTGCTATTCAGGGTGACGACTGGCGCATCATTGGTGCCGACAATAGTGATGGTGACGGCTTGATTAACAAAGCCACCGTCCACATCGGCGATACGCACGATGTACTCTTGGGTAAGGGTTTCACCCGCCTTGAGTTTGTCGAGCTGGCCGGCGTTGACCGAGAAGACCCAGCTGACCGTGTTGGCATCTTGGTTAACGGCGTCGAAACCTTCGATACCATTGAGGATCAAGGTGCCCAGCACCTCGTCGCCTACTGGCGCAACGCTAATCTCAGCGCTGTGCAGGATGTCGGTCAGGTCGACGTCGTTGAAGCCAATGGTGCCGGTGACGGTGAGGTTGCCGCTGTTTTCATTGCCAGCGCCATCGGTCCGCTCAGTGACAGTGCCTGCAACAACACTGCTCTCGAGTACGACTGGGTTGTCGTTGGTGCCGGTGATGGTGATGCTGAAGTCCTTGGTGGTTTTGCCAGCGATGTCGCCATCGTCCACTTCAAGGGTGTAGTTGAGAGTAACGGTTTCGCCAGCAGCCAGGTAATCAAACACGCCCGATGCAGCCGAGAAGCCCAGCGACAGGTCGCCAGCGGTGCTGCCGCTTAGCTTGTTGACGTCGCCCACGCTGATCAGGGCGATCAAGGCGTCTTCGCTCAGGCTCGGATGAGTAACACCGGTAGCAGAGGCCGCTGTGATGCTGGCGTTATGGCCAATATCCGTAAGGTCTACATCGGTGAAGCTGACGTTGATGCTGGTGGTCAGAGCAACGGTGTTGCTCTGCTCATTCAAGGCAACCGGGGCGATTACACCGATGACCGGGGCATCGTTGGTGCCGGTGACAGTGACGGTGACGGTTTGGCTGTCAGTACCGCCAAGCCCATCGCTGACGATGACGGTGAAGGTGTCGGTGACTTCTTGCCCTTGCGCCAGCGCCTGCACATTTGCGCCGGCGTTATTCAGGGTGTAAGTCCAAGCGCCATTAACCTGAGTCAGTGAACCGTAGGTGCCGGTGGCGACACCTGATACTTCGCCCTGGATGCTCCAGGTCAGCTCGGCGTCGATGTCGACATCGGCGGCGTTCAGGGTGCCGGTTACGGTCAGCTCGGCATCGTCTTCACTGATGCTGCCTGCGGCGCCGCCCTCAGCGATAACCGGTGCGTCGTTGGTGCCGGTGATGGTGACGGTGACGGTTTGCTCGTCTTTAGCGCCAAATTCATCGGTAACGATGACGGTAAAGCTATCGTTGACTTGTTGACCTTGCTTCAACGCCTGCACGTTCTCGGCATTGTTGTTCAGGGTGTAGGTCCAAATGCCGCCAACCTGAGTCAGCGAGCCGTAGGTGCCGGTGGCGACACCTGATACTTCGCCCTGGATGCTCCAGGTCAGCTCGGCGTCGGTGTCGATATCGGTCGCGGTCAGGGTGCCGGTTACGGTATTGCCATCGTCATCTTCGAAAATGGCGCCTGCGTCTTCACCCTCGCCCACGGCGATAACCGGTGCATCGTTGGTGCCGGTTATGGTGACGATGACGGTTTGCTCGTCATCAGCGCCAAATTCATCGGTGACGATGACGGTGAAGCTGTCGGTGACAGTTTGACCCTGCTTGAGGGTTTGTACCGCGTTATCAGTACCGTTGGTGCCGTTGGCCAGAGTGTAGGTCCAGCTGCCGCTGTTACCATCGAGCGCCAACGAGCCGTAGGTGCCCTCTGCTGCTTCGATGCTCCAGGTCAGCTCTGCCGTGGTATCAGCATCGGTTGCAGTCAGCACGCCGCTGACGGTCTGGGTGGTGTCTTCTGTCACGGCACCGGCAGCGTTGCCAGCAACAAAGCTGATCACAGGAATATCATTGGTGCCGGTAATGATGACAGTGATGACTGTGGACGTACCGTCCAGCGAAAGAACAGTGAACTGCTCCTCACGCGTTTGCCCCTGGTTCAGGTACTGCACCAGGCTGTTGGATACGCTGTAGCTCCAGGCGCCTTGGTTGGTGATTGCCAGGTTACCAAGCACACCTTCAGCTGGGGTTACGGCTGTCTGGAAGAACGCCTCGCCCGCATCCGCGTCGGTAATGGATAGCAGGCCGGCGGTCGTTAGCAGTGTGCCGAAGGCTATGTTGGTGTCTTCAGCTACTGCGCCAGGAAGATTGTCAGCGATTACTGGCACATCATTAGTGCCGGTAATGGTGATGGTAATAACCTGAGTGAAGCCACCGCTAGCGGTAACGGTGAAGGTCTCAACCTTCTCCTGGCCTGCCTTGAGGTACTGCACCAAGTCGTTGTCAACGCTGTAGTTCCAGCCACCCACAGGGTCAATGATCAAGCTACCCAGCGCGCCCTGACTGGCGACAACAGCCTCGTCAAAGGCGTATTCGGCAACATCGTTATCGACATCGGTGATGGTCAGGTTGCCGCTGGCGGTCAGGCTGCCTTCAATGTCGGCGTCTTCGGTAACTGCGCCGGTAACGTCACCCGTGAGAACAGGTAAGTCGTCAGTGCCGGTGATGGTCACGGTGACAGTGGCCGGGGTGCCGTCGATGCTGGTGACGTTGAAGATTTCTTCAACCTCGTCGCCCACATTCAACTCATTGAAGGCGCTGCTGGCCACGAAGGTCCACTCGCCATTGGCGGCCAGGGTGAAGGTGCCGCTTTCACGCTCGACGGTAATTTCGGTGAAGCTGTTGTCTTCATTGTCGACGTCAGTGCTGGTCAGGGTGCCAGTGACCGTCAACGCTGCATTGGTTTCGGCTACCGACTGGCTCACGTCGCCTGCAATCACAGCCGCATCGTTGGTGCCGGTGATGGTCACGGTGACAGTGGCCGGGGTGCCGTCGATGCTGGTGACGTTGAAGATTTCTTCAACCTCGTCGCCCACATTCAACTCATTGAAGGCGCTGCTGGCCACGAAGGTCCACTCGCCATTGGCGGCCAGGGTGAAGGTGCCGCTTTCACGCTCGACGGTAATTTCGGTGAAGCTGTTGTCTTCATTGTCGACGTCAGTGCTGGTCAGGGTGCCAGTGACCGTCAACGCTGCATTGGTTTCGGCTACCGACTGGCTCACGTCGCCTGCAATCACAGCCGCATCGTTGGTGCCGGTGATGGTCACGGTAACAGTGGCCGGGGTGCCGTCGATGCTGGTGACGTTGAAGATTTCTTCAACCTCGTCGCCCACATTCAACTCATTGAAGGCGCTGCTGGCCACGAAGGTCCACTCGCCATTGGCGGCCAGGGTGAAGGTGCCGTTTTCACGCTCGATAGTGATTTCGGTGAAGCTGTTGTCTTCATTGTCGACGTCAGTGCTGGTCAGGGTGCCAGTGACCGTCAACGCTGCATTGGTTTCGGCTACCGACTTGCTCACGTCGCCGGCGATTACAGCGGCGTCGTTGGTGCCGGTGATGGTCACGGTGACAGTGGCCGGGGTACCGTCGATGCTGGTGACGTTAAAGGCCTCTTGAACCTGCTCGCCGACATTCAGCTCATTGAAGGCGCTGTTGGCAACGAAGGTCCACACGCCAGCTTCGGTGATGCTGAAGGTGCCGCGAGTGCCCACTACGTCCGTTTGCGCGACGAAACTATCGTCAGCATTGTCCAGATCAGCGCTGGTCAGCGTGCCGGTGATGGTCAGCGCTGCATTGGTTTCAGCGGCCGACTTGCTCACGTCGCCGGCGATTACAGCGGCGTCGTTGGTGCCGGTGATGGTCACGGTGACAGTGGCCGGGGTACCGTCGATGCTGGTGACGTTAAAGGCTTCTTGAACCTGCTCGCCGACATTCAGCTCATTGAAGGCGCTGTTGGCAACGAAGGTCCACACGCCAGCTTCGGTGATGCTGAAGGTGCCGCGAGTGCCCACTACGTCCGTTTGCGCGACGAAACTATCGTCAGCATTGTCCAGATCAGCGCTGGTCAGCGTGCCGGTGATGGTCAGCGCTGCATTGGTTTCAGCGGCCGACTTGCTCACGTCGCCGGCGATTACAGCGGCGTCGTTGGTGCCGGTGATGGTCACGGTGACAGTGGCCGGGGTACCGTCGATGCTGGTGACGTTAAAGGCTTCTTGAACCTGCTCGCCGACATTCAGCTCATTGAAGGCGCTGTTGGCAACGAAGGTCCACACGCCAGCTTCGGTGATGCTGAAGGTGCCGCGAGTGCCCACTACGTCCGTTTGCGCGACGAAACTATCGTCAGCATTGTCCAGATCAGCGCTGGTCAGCGTGCCGGTGATGGTCAGCGCTGCATTGGTTTCAGCGGCCGACTTGCTCACGTCGCCGGCGATTACAGCGGCGTCGTTGGTGCCGGTGATGGTCACGGTGACAGTGGCCGGGGTGCCGTCGATGCTGGTGACGTTAAAGGCTTCTTGAACCTGCTCGCCGACATTCAGCTCGTTGAAGGCGCTGTTGGCGACGAAGGTCCACTCGCCGTTTGCGGCCAAGGTGAAGATGCCGCGTTCACCCTCGATAGTGGCTGTGTTAAAGCTGTTATCGGCGTTGTCAGGGTCAGTACTGGTCAAAGTACCGGTGATGGTAAGCGCTGCATTGGTTTCGGCTGCGGACTTGCTCAGGTCGCCGGCGATTACAGCAGGGATGTTCTCACCGCCCTCTGACACAGGGGTGATATCCAGCGTGGCAGAGCCTTGAACGGTGACAGTGCCATCGCTGATTGTGTAGGTGAAAGATACGCCGGTATCGTCATCAGCTGCCGGGGTATAGCTCCAGGTGCCGTCAAGATTATTGACTAGCTGGCCACCGCCGGAGCTGATTTGCAGGTTACTTACAGTCAGTTCATCGCCATCTGCATCTTCAGCTGCAGCCAGCAGCTCAAGCGAAGTGATGAGGCGGGCACCACTGTCTTCTGCGATTTCTGCGAGCACCACAGGAGCAGTAGTCGGTGCATCATTAACACTCGCTACAGAAAGTGTTGTGGGTACTGGAACATCACTGACTTCGATACCACCCAGCGTACCGTCACCCCAAGTACGGCCGACCGTATTGACAGCACTAAGATTCAGGGCTGTAACGTTACCGCCTTGAAAGCCTTCATCATTGAGCCAGTACAACTTCGAATCGCTACCGCTGACTTTTACGTTATTGATGTAAAGGCCGTTAAGGCGCAGCACAACTTCAGGATTGCCCGTGAAATCAATGACAACACGCTCGTTGGCAGCATTGAAATAGGACAGGGAGCCTGATGTACCTGGCTCAACCAGAAATCCGTCTGTAGTGCTAGATTCGTTGCCGTTCATCAGCAAGCGGGCATAAGTAATTGCGTAATACTGGTCTTCGATGCCGCCAACCAGTGCTTTCATCGTGGTGAGAGTAACAGCCATGTTTTACTCCAATGCCCAAATCAAGTGGGCTATCGTTAATCTGAAAAATAAATAAAAGGGCGACGTAGAAAACGTCACCCTTAGCAATCAGCTGTTACCAGCTATAACCAACACCAAGATTGGCGGCTGTTTTCGAGGCGGTATTGCGGCTGACACCCGCAGTAACCGAGGTGGACTCGGTGATCGCTGCACGGAAACCAACGGCTACCGCACTTTCGCTGGCGTAATTACCCAGGCCTGCACCTACACTAAAGCGTTTGCCATGAGCCGGCGAAGGAATTGCCGCCAGAGCAGCAACGGATGCGACACCGGCGTTAGCAACTTCTTCGACTCTGTCGATGCGGCGGTCTACAGCGTTGAAGCGAGAGTCAACTTCATTCGCGTAGTTATTAAATGCGCCCTGCATCGAATTCAGTTGGCGTACGTTGACGCCATCGGTATCGGCTACGCCATCGCCCACATTGGAAACAACAGAGCCTGCAGCATCTAATGAACCGGTTATCGTACCGCCGGTAATGGTGGTTGCATTAATAGTGTCAGACGTGACAGAACCACTATTGACAATATTCGTACTATTCACAGTACCAACAGGCTGACCGACAGTACCTATGTCACCTTCCACAGTTAGATTGCCGTATATATTGCTGCCAGTACCATCAGCTGTAATCACAGACGTACCGCCACTGGTTGCGTCAGTCACAGCAATCCCATTACCTGGATTAACAATTACAGTATTACCATTTTGATCACTGATCAAAATTGAACCAGCTTCAATGGAAGTAGAATCCAAGCCATCCTCAATCAAGATCGAACTACCATCAGTGACAATCGGGGTGACTGAGTCATCGATGGTCACATCAGCCATCGCCTGATTACCCGCCAGCAGCGCCAGCAGCGCACAGGCCAGCAGCGATTTGCGGCCCGGTACCGCGTGTTGGTTGCATTCCAGATTGCTAGTGCCAGCGGACTTCAGCATGGTTTTTTCCTTAATTTTGTGATGGGTTAGTACTTTCAGTGGTCCGTAATATTCCAGCTCCGCGCCATTAAAGCAATGGCTTTGAGGCATCATGATGACATCCAAAAAGTATCACAAAGGGTCTTTTAGCCATCATAACGATAGCCAGGCGCCGTCATATCGGCGTCAAATCAATAGCTTATGGATATCACTGCATGTGGCACATTTGGATTGCCCATGCACCGACTATCTACTGGGCGCCTGCTTTAAAGGATGAACCAGACGAGGGTGCGCCTCAGCCCACAGCGACGCCATGGAGAGGGCTTACCTGGGCTTTAAGCGATGGAACAAGGGGGCAGCCACGCCAAATTTTGTCCCCGCGCAGGCAAACCCATAGCGCACTGCATTCGACGAGCGCGCTGTACTCAAGGGCCTGATGCCCAACATTCGGCAGTGATATCGAGAAAAAAGGGGGTGGGCCGGCGGCGCTCTACTCAGGAGTGCCGTGACAGCCCAGCAGAATGGGTGTCACACGCTTGCAAGTGACAGGAAGAATAATCAGCCGTCGATAAGGCTGCCATTTTTCACAATCAGGACGTGAGCACCGCGCTCCAACCGAACAGGCTCGCGCCCAGTGATGGACCAGCCCTCTTGCTCTATCAGCTGATCGATACGGGTACGCAGCGCATGGTATTTGCGCTGACAGTCGACTATTTCGACCTCCATCATTTGCTCAAGGTAAGCGTCCAGCTCTGCTGCCTTTCTTCCTGACGACATATAACCCCCAAGCCAGATTGACTCGAAATGCGCGACGCTTAAGTATGAAATAACGGCTATTTATGAACCCTGATCACTACCTGACGCAACCACTTCCATCCGACGCCCGTAGAACTCCACCCAATCCACATCACCAAACTCCTTCTGCAGCAGCCCCTTCAGAAAGGTATGCCAGCCCTGGAGTGCTACATCCTTTTCCTCAAAGTACGAGTACCGGTCATAGATCGCATCCACCGATAGATCTTTATGGTTGAGGATACGGCTGCGCACCTCCTTACCCAGACCCTGCCGGGACATGTGCGTGGTCGCCGTACGGCGCAAGTCATGCACGGTGGGTCGCGGGTAGCCATCCGCGATGCGCAGCAAGCCCTCTTGCTCAACGCGGTCGTTGTCTTTCACATAGGTGTCGTAGAAGCGGCGCATCGCGCGGTTAAGCGAGGGCTGCGTTTGCGGCTTGGCGGGCCAACGACCCGGAAACACATACTGCCCTGGACTGGGTCGCGTTTTGCTTCCAGCCCAACGCGCAGGGTCTGCCGCCATCACTTTCTGAATTTGCCGTTCGCGCAGGTAATTCAGAATGCTCAACGCATCATCCGAGAGCGGGATGGCAATCGGATTATTGTTTTTCTCGAACTTGCCACTGCGATCCCAGATCCGCTCTTCGAGGTCAAAGTCGACCCAGCGCATGGCCACGATGCGCCCGGAGCGCTGGGCCAGCATCAGACTCAGCAACAGGGAAAAGCGCGTGTTCTGGCTGAGCGAGGCGCCGGCCAATTGGTGAAGAAACCACACCAGCTCGTGGCGATTGAGGCTGCGCTCGCGCGGCGTTTCCTTGGCCACCTTCTTGATCTGCACCAGGGGTGTGGCATCGAGAATCTCGCGCTCTACGCAGAAATTGAACATTTTGCGGATCACCGCCAACAGGCGGTTGGCCTGCACCGGGGCGGTCTTGGCCTTTTCATCGAGCAACGCCATGACCTGTTTACGCCTGACATCACCGATCTTGGTACGCCCGAGATGAGGCACAAACTCAGTGCGCAGCATGCGCTCATCTTCACGCCAGGATTTCTTGTTCTTTTCGGCCCACTGTAGGTAGCTGACAACAGCCTCTTCGAACGTCGGGCTGGTGCGATATTCGACCAACTCGACAATTTTCTTCTGTCCGGGATCGACCCCCTGTTTGAGCAGCTCAACGGCCTGCGCCGCCTTGGCGCGTGCCTCGGCGAGTGACAGATCGGGGTAAGTGCCCAGGGTCAGGCGGCGCGGATGGTTATGAAAGCTGTAGAGCAAGATGAAACTTTTGCATGTTTTGTTGACCCGCACGCCGAATGTGCCGTGTCCGGGCATAGGGGGATCGAGGAGTTCGACACGGCCTTTTGCGGGGTCATATTTAAGCCGTTTGAGGGTGTGTTCGTTCATGGCCGTGCGCGTCGTCATACCGAAATCCTGACCGTTTCCGGGGTAGGTTTGGGGTAGGGATTATAGCGCTTGGGGTAGGGTTGGGGTAGGGGTTTGACTAAAGAGTGATCAACACCTATATTCAGCCATGAAAGCCAATAAACACGTTATAAACCTTGTTTTTCAGACATTTACAAAGCATAAATCTTGTCAATTTTCGTCATACGGCCTGTGGATAAAAGGCCTTTGTCATTGACTTGTAATCAGTAGGTCCCGGGTTCGATTCCTGGTGCCGGCACCATATAAAGAAAGCCTCGCAGTGATGCGGGGCTTTTTTTTGCCGAAAAAATACTGCAGCTTGCTCACCTAGACGCGGCTTGCAACACTACCCGCAATATTAACCGGCCACCTGAGCAACGGAAGGTATAAGCCTGTGCGTATCCTGATCACCGGCGGCGCCGGCTTTATTGGCTCGGCACTGATTCGTCATCTGCTGAATCACACCGAGCATCAGGTGCTTAACCTCGACAAGCTGACCTATGCCGGCAACCTCGAGTCGTTGGCCAGTGTTGCCAATCATCCCGGCTATCGCTTCATGCAGGCCGACATTGCCGACAGTGCAGCCGTCAGCCAGGCACTGGCTGAATTTCAGCCAGACGCGATCATGCACTTGGCGGCTGAATCGCACGTCGATCGCTCCATCGACGGCCCGGCAGCGTTTATCCAAACCAATATCGTCGGCACCTATACGCTGCTCGAAGCCACGCGTAGTTATTGGATGCAGCTGGAGCCGGCACGCAAAGCGGCGTTTCGCTTTCACCATATCTCGACCGATGAAGTGTATGGCGACCTGCACGGTGTAGATGATCTGTTCACCGAGGTCACGGCCTACGCACCCAGCTCGCCCTACTCGGCGAGTAAGGCCGCGTCGGATCATCTGGTCCGCGCCTGGCAACGCACCTATGGCTTGCCAGTACTGCTGACCAACTGCTCGAACAACTACGGCCCTTACCACTTTCCGGAAAAACTGATCCCGCTGATGATCCTCAATGCTCTGGATGGCAAGCCGCTACCGGTTTACGGCAACGGCCAGCAGGTGCGTGACTGGCTGTATGTGGAAGACCATGCCCGCGCGCTGTTAACGGTGGTGAGTGAAGGCAAGCTCGGCGAGACCTACAATATTGGCGGGCATAACGAGCAGAAGAACCTGCATGTGGTGGAGAGCATTTGCGCGTTATTGGACGAGCTTTCCCCACGCCAGAACGGCTCCTATAAAGAGCAGATCAGCTTCGTCACTGACCGTCCAGGTCATGACCTGCGCTATGCCATCGATGCCAGCAAGATCGAACGCGAACTCGGCTGGAAGCCCATCGAGACCTTCGCCAGCGGCCTGCGTAAGACGGTGCTCTGGTATCTGGACAACCTCGATTGGTGCCGCCGCGTGCAGGATGGCAGCTACCAGCGCGAACGCCTCGGCGCACTATAAGGAGCAGCACAATGAAAGGCATCATTCTCGCCGGTGGCTCCGGCAGTCGCCTGCACCCCATCACCCTAGGGGTGTCCAAACAGCTGCTGCCGATCTACGACAAACCGATGATCTACTACCCGATATCCGTGCTGATGCTCGCGGGTGTGCGCGAAATTCTGATTATCTCCACCCCGCAGGACTTGCCGAATTTCCGCAAGATGCTCGGTGATGGCAGCCAGTTTGGTGTGCGTTTCGAGTACATCGAACAACCCTCACCCGACGGTCTGGCCCAAGCCTTTATTCTGGGCGAAGAATTTATCGGCAAGGATTCGGTGTGCCTGATACTCGGCGACAACATTTTCCATGGCCAGCACTTCACCGAAAAACTTCTGCGCGCTGCCGCTGAGCCATCAGGGGCTACGGTTTTCGGCTACTGGGTCAAGGACCCGCAGCGCTTTGGCGTGGTTGAGTTCGACGCTCAGGGCAAAGCCATCTCCATCGAGGAGAAGCCCACAGTCCCGAAGTCCAGCTACGCGGTGACCGGCCTGTATTTCTACGACAACGACGTGATCGCAATCGCCAAGGCGGTCAAACCTTCAGCGCGCGGCGAGCTGGAAATCACTGACGTCAACAACGCTTACCTACAACGCGGCGATCTGCGTGTAGAGCGTTTCGGCCGTGGCTTTGCCTGGCTCGACACCGGCACCCACGACAGCCTGCTGGATGCATCGCAATACGTGCAGACCATCGAGCACCGCCAGGGCCTGAAAGTCGCCTGCCTGGAAGAAATCGCCTACCAGCAGGGCTGGATTGATCGTCAGCAACTACTGGCGCAGGCCACTATTTTCGGCAAGACCGGCTACGGCCAGTACCTGTTCAAACTGGCTGAGGAATGAGCATGCAGGCAATCAACACAGAGCTGCCCGGCGTGATCATCCTCGAACCCAGGGTGTTCGGCGATCAGCGCGGCTTTTTCTTCGAGAGTTTCAACGCCCGAGACTTTGCCGATGCCACCGGCCTGCAGTGCGCGTTCGTTCAGGACAACCATTCGCGCTCAGCCAAAGGCGTGCTACGCGGCTTGCATTATCAAGTGCAGCAAGCGCAGGGCAAATTGGTACGGGTCACCGCCGGCGAAGTTTATGACGTAGCCGTGGACCTACGCCGCAGCTCACCCACTTTCGGTAAATGGGTGGGCACCCTATTGTCCGCCGAAAACAATCGGCAGTTGTGGGTGCCGGAAGGGTTTGCCCATGGCTTTGTGGTACTCAGCGAGTTCGCCGAGTTTCTCTACAAAACCACCGACTACTATGCGCCGGAACATGAGCGCTGCATCCGCTGGGATGACCCAACACTGGCCATTGACTGGCCGCTGGATAGTGCACCGCAGCTATCCGCCAAGGATCAGGCCGGCGTCAGCTTCGTCGATGCACAGATCTTCCCATGAAAGTTCTCCTGCTCGGCCAACACGGCCAGGTCAGCCAGGAACTGCAGCGCGCCCTGCACGGTGCCGCCGAGTTGACGGTACTGGGCCGCGAGCAGCTGGACCTGGCTCAGCCGGAGCGGATTCGCCAGCAGGTTCAGCACCTAAGCCCCGAGCTGATCATCAATGCCGCCGCGCACACAGCGGTCGATCAGGCCGAGAGCGAGCCGGAGCTGGCCTTCGCGATCAACGCCACGGCACCGGGCATCCTCGCCGAAACAGCCGCCGAACTGAGTGTTCCGCTAATCCACTACTCCACCGACTATGTGTTCGATGGCAGCATGGCCGAGCCTTACCGCGAAAACGACGCCACCAACCCGCTGAGCGTATACGGGCGTAGCAAACTGGCGGGCGAGCAGGCGATTCAGGCCGTGGGCGGTATGCACCTGATTCTGCGCACCAGCTGGGTTTACTCGCAGCACGGCAAGAACTTTCTGCTGACCATGCAACGTCTGCTGCAGGAACGCGAAAGCTTATCCGTGGTGGACGACCAGATCGGCGCACCCACTTGGGCCGGCACGATTGCGCAAGCCACGGCGCAGCTGATCACGCACTGGCGTAGCGGCCATCCAGGCCCGTGGGGGGTCTATCACCTGACCGCACAAGGCGAAACCAGCTGGTTCGGTTTCGCCAGCGCGATTGCCGCGCACCTGCACAGCCAAGGCAAAACCGTGGCGACGCTGCACCCCATCCTCAGCAGCGCTTATCCAACCCCGGCGCAGCGCCCACTGAATTCACGTCTGGACTGCAGCAGCCTGCAGCAGGACTGGCAGGTTCAACTGCCAACCTGGCAGGCTGCGCTGGAGCAGTGCCTCGCTGATCGCTAAGCCCTGAAGCGCTGTATCTGCTGTTGCAAGCCTGTGGCCAGTTGCGCCAGATCGCGGCTGGCAATCGAGCTTTGCTCGGCGCCGTTGACCACATCACCGATGCTGTCATTAAGGCTGCTGATGTTCTCGCTGATCTCATTCGCCACTGCCGTTTGCTGTTCCGTGGCGGCGGAAATCTGCACATTGCCGTCGGCGATACCTTCAATCGCAAGGGCAATGTGATTGAGCACCTCACCCGCCTCACGGGCACGGCTGACACTGTTTTGCGCCTGCTCGCGCGACAGCTGCATCGCACTGACCGCACTGCGTGCGCCGCCTTGCAGGGCATCGATCATGCTGCGGATCGATTCGGTGGCTTTCTGCGTATTACTCGCCAGGCTGCGCACCTCATCAGCCACCACGGCAAAGCCGCGCCCGGCTTCACCAGCGCGCGCCGCCTCAATCGCGGCATTCAGCGCCAGCAGGTTGGTTTGCTCGGCAATGCTCTGGATGACCCCAAGCACCTTGCTGATTTCATCGCTCTGGCTGTGCAGGGTGTCGATCACCTCACCGGCTTTTTCCACCGAGGTCGACAGCCCCTGAATCGATGTGAGGTTGGACTGCACCAACTCGCTGCCCTGGCGCGCTTCCTTATTCGCGTCCGCGGCATTGCTGGCAGTGGCCTGCGCATTGCGCGCGACCTCCTGCACCGCCACGCTCATCTGGTGCACGGCGGTGGCCACCATGCTGGTTTGGTCGCCTTGGGCCGTGGCGGCCTGACTGACCTGAGCACTGATCGCACTCATTTCCTCGGACGCCGCCGCCAGCTGCGTGGCGGTGTCGGTCAAATGGCGGATCAACGCCTGCTGGTGCTCTAACATGGCATTGAAGGCCCGCGCGGTATCGGACACCTCATCACGGCCACGGGTGTCAGCACGTAGGGTCAAGTTGGACGATTCCTGCACTTCGCTGATCACGCTGCGCAAACCGGACAGTGGACGAATGATCGACAGGCTGATCATCACTGCGGCCACCAGCACCAGCACCAACGCAACAGCACCGATCAACAGGAAGGTATTACGGATGGCCAGGTACTGGGCCGTGGTCTCAACGTTGAGACGCTCGCCCTCGCTCAGCTGCAAACTGATCAACCCTTCCAACTCGCCCCCCAGCGGATCGAAGGTGTCATACAGGGTGCGGTTGAACGAGGCAGCTTCGGCCGCCAGTAACTGGCCATTTGCGAGTTGCCCCAGGTACTGGTCCGCCAGTTGCTGGACCTTCAACAGGAGTGGCTTGGTGCGCTCGACCCGGCTACTTTCATCACGGGTCAGTCGAGTGGCGATGTACTCGGCCCAGGCTTTGTCACCACGGCTGCGGGCATCGCTGAATGCCTTGCGCAATGCGGCTTCATCGAAAACCCCAGCGCGGTATTTATGCAACGCATCGACCATCGCCACCGCGTAGGCATCCGACACCACCTTGAGCTGACTGATCGGCTGCATGCGGTCGGTAAACAACTCGTCAAAACTGTCATTCAGCTTGCTGGCATTGGACAACGCCATGCTGATCACCACAATCAGCACCAGCAGCGGCACCACCGCCAACAGCAGCAACCTCGCCCGTACCGTCAATTGAGCCAGCATCAGGGTATCTCCAGGACTAAAGCGCAGCCGTCCATGCAGGGCGCAAGCGGGCGGCACCATTACTCCAGGGCGATGCCAAACGGCTTGAGTATTGACCCATATCGGCGAGCTTGCCCACTTATTGCATAACCGCCACTCTGAACTGATCACCCTGTACGAGTAAGCGCATGCCCACCGTTCATCCTCACCCGCGTCGTCCGCGTTGGCGCAGCCTGGCAGTCCTCGCCCTGCTGCTGACGCCCCTGCTGTGGCCGCTGCAGCAACTGGCCGAGCGCTACTACAGCGGCGTACTGGTCGAACAGAACCGTCAGACCCTCGACCTCTACGTCGCCAACCTGCTCGGTACGCTGCGCCGCTACGAGGTGCTACCGCCGATTCTCGGCGACTTACCCGCACTGCGTTTGGCCCTGCAACAGCCCGACCAGCAAAGCGCCCGCGACAGTGCCAACCGCCTGCTGGATCAAGTCAGCGCGCAGACTGGCGCCGACGTGATCTACCTGATGGACCCCAACGGCAAGACCCTGGCGGCCTCCAACTGGGAACAGGCCGACTCCTTCGTCGACCGTAACTTTGCCTTCCGCCCGTATTTTCGCGAAGCCATCGCCGGCCGCCCCGGACGTTTCTTCGGCCTCGGCACCACCTCGGGCAAGCGCGGCTACTACTTCGCCGCCGCCGTGCGCGACGGTGAGCGCAACCTCGGCGCGCTGGTGGTCAAAGTCGACCTCGACCACACCGAAACCCTCTGGGGCAACACCCCGGAACAACTGCTGGTGACCGATGCCAATGGCGTGGTGATCCTCACGTCCAACAGCCAGTGGCGCTTTACCGCCAGCCGCCCGCTGGACGCCGCCGAGCGCGCCGCAATCGCCGCCAACCTGCCCTATCCAACCCAGGCGCCACCGCCGATCAAGCTGGATGCGCAGAACTGGATTCGCCAGGACCGCGAGCTCAAGGAAACCGGCTGGACCGTGAGCATTCTCGCCCCGCGCAGCCTGCTCGACCGCCCCGTACGCACTGCCCTGGTGGCCGGCGGCGGCATGTTGCTGTTGCTGATGCTGCTGCTCGGCCTGCTGATGCAGCGCCGCCGCCACTACCTGGAGCGCATCGCCCTCGACAGCCAGGCCCGTCAACAGTTGGAGCAGCGTGTACTGGAGCGCACCCTCGATCTGGAACGCCTCAATAGCCGGCTGAAGCAGGAAGTGCTGGAACGCGAGCAAGCTCAACAGGAGCTGGTGCAAGCGCAGGATGAACTGGTGCAGGCCAGCAAGCTTTCGGCACTGGGCACCATGAGTGCGAGCATCAGCCATGAACTCAACCAGCCGCTGGCGGCCATCCGCAGCTACGCCGACAACGCCTGCGTGCTGCTCGACCACCAGCGTGGCGACGATGCCCGCGCGAACCTCAAGTTGATCAGCCAGCTGACCGAGCGCATGGCTTCGATCATCGCCCACCTGCGCGCCTTCGCCCGCCGTGATCGACACGCCCCGGAAAGCGTGGCCCTGCAGCCGGCCATCGACGATGCCCTGGCCCTGCTGGCCAAGCGCCGCCAGGCCATGCAGGCCGAGCTGATCCGCGACCTGCCTAACGCCACCCTGTGGGTGCAGGCCGGGGAAACCCGCCTGCGCCAGGTGCTCGGCAACCTGCTGGCCAACGCCCTCGACGCCTTGAGCGAAGTGCCACAGCCACGCCGCCTGTGGCTAAGTGCCGAACTTACCGCCGAGGGCGTCGACCTACACCTGCGGGACAATGGCCCAGGCTTTAGCCAGGAGGCGCTGCAACGCGCCCGCGAGCCATTCTTTACCACCAAAACCAGCGCTCAGGGCCTCGGCCTCGGCCTGGCCATTTGCGATACCCTGATGCGCGCCCTGGGCGGCGAACTGCTGTTCGCCAACCACCCCGACGGCGGCGCCCAGCTGATCCTGCGCCTGCGCGCCGCGGACCAGGGCATCAAAACCCAGTCGCCAGAGGACTTTGTTGTATGAGCATGATCGACTCCCGCACCCAGGTGCTGCTGATCGACGACGATCCCCACCTGCGTCAGGCGCTGAGCCAGACCCTCGACCTGGCAGGGCTCAAGGTCAGCAGCCTGGCCGACGCCCATGGCGTCGCCGCGCGCATCGAGCGCGACTGGCCGGGCGTGGTGGTCAGCGATATCCGCATGCCCGGCATCGACGGCCTGCAACTGCTGCAACAACTGCAGGAACAGGACCCGGAACTGCCGGTGCTGCTGATCACGGGGCACGGCGATGTGCCACTGGCCGTGCAGGCCATGCGCGCCGGGGCCTATGACTTCTTGGAAAAACCCTTCGCCAGCGACGACCTGCTCGACAGCGTGCGCCGCGCCCTGGCGCTACGCCGCCTGGTACTGGATAACCGCAGCCTGCGCATGGCCCTGGCCGACCGCCACACCCTGTCGGCGCGTTTGGTCGGCCAATCGCCCGCGATGCTGCGCCTGCGTGAACAGATTGGCGCCCTGGCCGGGATCAACAGCGATGTGCTGATCCTCGGCGAAACCGGCGCCGGTAAGGAAGTGGTGGCGCGTGCGCTGCACGACCTGTCCAGCCGTCGCGCCGGGCCGTTCGTGGCGATCAACGCCGGCGCCCTGGCTGAATCAGTGGTGGAAAGCGAGCTGTTCGGCCATGAGCAAGGCGCCTTTACCGGGGCGCAGAAGCGCCGTATTGGCAAGTTCGAATTCGCCAATGGCGGCACGCTGTTCCTCGATGAAATCGAAAGCATGAGCCTGGAAGTGCAGGTCAAGCTGCTGCGCCTGCTGCAGGAGCGCGTGGTCGAACGCCTCGGCGGCAACCAGCTGATTCCCCTGGACATTCGGGTGATTGCCGCGACCAAGGAAGACCTGCGCCAGGCCGCAGACCAGGGGCGCTTCCGCGCCGACCTGTATTACCGCCTGAATGTCGCGCCGCTGCGTATCCCGGCCCTGCGCGAGCGCGGTGAAGATGCGCTACTGCTGTTCCAGCACTTTGCCGAAGCCGCCAGTAGCCGCCACGGTCTGGCTGAACGTAGCCTGCAGCCGAGTCAACGCGCGGCGCTGTTGCGCCATCCGTGGCCGGGCAATGTGCGTGAGCTGCAGAACGCGGCAGAACGCTTCGCGCTCGGCTTGGAGTTGGATCTCGACCTGCAGGCCCAGGCGACTGCGCCGGTGTTCGATGAAGAGAGCAACAGCGGCGGTTTAAATGCCCAAGTAGAAGCCTTTGAACGCAGCCTGATCAGCGCCGAACTGAGCCGTTCGCACAGCTCGCTGCGCAGCCTCGCCGAAGCACTGGGCGTGCCGCGCAAAACCCTGCACGACAAGCTGCGCAAACATGGCCTGAGTTTCGCCGACGCTGGCGGAAGCTCGCCAGACAGCCTCGACTAGCTGGCGGATTTCCGCCAAAAGCTGCGTATAACGCCTACGCAGCCTCGCTCAAAATCTCCGGCAATAACCCGCCAAGCCTTGCCGCTGCTGCGTTTCATCACGCCCGCAGCGGCCATTTCAGCGCCTGGCATGGCGGTTGCTCTAGCCTCCTGCAGGCGACTCACCCAAGTACATCTCTAGGCAATCTGCCAGACGCCCGTCGTTTTTTGATAGGCCGCCTAGACTTGAGCCTGTTCGCCCGACTTGTAGCGCTACGGCGCATCACGCTATACAAAAACAAGAGGAAAGACTCCATGTTCAAACTGACTGCCAAGGCGCTCGCGTGCGCCCTGTCGCTGAGCATCGCCGGCCTGGCTCAAGCGGCCGATCCGATCGTGATCAAGTTCTCCCACGTGGTCGCCGACCACACCCCAAAAGGCCAGGGTGCCGCGCTGTTCAAGAAGCTCGCCGAAGAGCGTCTGGGCGACAAGGTCAAGGTCGAGGTTTACCCGAACTCCTCGCTGTTCGGTGATGGCAAGGAAATGGAAGCGCTGTTGCTCGGTGACGTGCAGCTGATCGCCCCATCGTTGGCCAAGTTCGAGCATTACACCAAGCAAATCCAGATTTTCGACCTGCCGTTCCTGTTCAACGACATGGCTGCTGTTGACCGCTTCCAGCTCAGCCCGGAAGGTCAGGCACTGCTGAAGTCCATGGAAGAGAAAAACATCACCGGCCTGGCCTACTGGCACAACGGCCTCAAGCAGCTGTCCGCCAACAAGGCGCTGCGTGAGCCGAAAGACGCCCGCGGCCTGAAATTCCGCGTACAGGCTTCTGCCGTACTGGAAGAGCAGTTCAAGGCTGTGCGCGCCAACCCGCGCAAAATGAGCTTCGCCGAGGTTTACCAAGGCCTGCAGACTGGCGTGGTCAACGGTGCCGAGAACCCCTACTCGAACATCTACAGCCAGAAAATGCATGAAGTACAGAAATTCATCACCGAATCCAACCACGGTGTTCTGGACTACATGCTGATCACCAACACCAAGTTCTGGAACGGCCTGCCTGCCGATGTTCGCAGCGAGCTGGACAAGATCATCGTGGAAGTGACCGCCGAAGTGAACAAGCAGGCTGACGCCCTCAACGAAGGCGACAAGCAGCGCATCCTCGAAGCCAAAACCACCGAGATCATTACCCTGACCCAAGAGCAGCGTAATGAATGGCGCGATGCCATGAAGCCGGTGTGGAGCAAGTTCGAAGCGGAAATCGGTGCCGACCTGATCAAGGCTGCCGACGCAGCCAACCAGTAAGGCGGAACAGGCTACGGCCTGCACCCAACCACAGCGCAGCCTCGCTGCTGCGCGATTGGCCGAATACCCAGGCACCCCTTGCCGGCTGCCTGGGTACGCTGCCCCTCACCACTGGAGACTCTATTGATGAACGCCTTGCGGCGCGTCTGGGACCACTTCGAGGAAGGCTTTATCGCGTTCCTGCTGGCCGCCATGACGCTGGTGACCTTCGTCTACGTGATCCTCAACAACCTCTACACGCTGTTCTACAACCTGGCGGATCGCTGGGAAGGCAGCAGCGAGTTTTTCTTCGCCATTGGCGACAGCATTCTCGGCATGGCCCAGTCGATGACCTGGAGCATTGCCCTGACCAAGGCGCTGTTCGCCTGGTTGATCTTCTTTGGCCTGGCCTACGGTGTGCGCACCGCCGGTCATATCGGCGTGGATGCGCTGGTGAAACTGGCCAGCAAACCGGTGCAGCGGGTTATCGGCCTGATCGCATGCACGGCCTGCCTGGGTTATGCCGGGCTGATCGCCGTAGCCAGCTTCGATTGGGTGAAAACCCTGTTCACCGCCGGCATCGGCGCCGAGGACCTCGGTCACTACGGCATCATGCAATGGCACATCACTGCCATCGTGCCGTTCGGCTACGCCATGGTGTTTATCCGCTTCTTTGAAATCTTCGTGCGCATCCTGCGCAACCAGCAGACCGGCCTCGGCCTGGCCGATGAAGCCGCCGACGCGCTGAAGATCAATGAGCATGAGGAGCACAAGCAATGACCATTCTGTTCCTCTTTGTCCTGCTGTTTCTGCTGATGTTTATCGGCGTGCCGATTGCCGCTTCGCTGGGCCTAGCCGGCTCGGTGACCATCATGCTGTTCAGCCCAGACTCGGTGCGTTCGCTGGCAATCAAGCTGTTCGAAACCTCTGAGCACTACACCCTGCTGGCGATTCCGTTCTTCCTGCTCTCCGGTGCATTTATGACCACCGGCGGTGTGGCCAAGCGCCTGATCGATTTCGCCAACGCCTGCGTCGGCCATATCCGTGGCGGCCTCGCTATCTCGGCGGTATTGGCGTGCATGCTGTTCGCCGCGCTGTCCGGCTCATCCCCAGCCACCGTGGCTGCAGTGGGTTCGATTGCCATTGCTGGCATGGTGCGCTCCGGTTATCCGCAGGCTTTTGGCGCCGGTATCGTGTGTAACGCCGGTACCCTGGGCATCCTGATTCCGCCGTCGATCGTCATGGTGGTGTACGCCGCCGCGACCGAGCAATCGGTGGGCAAGCTGTTTATGGCCGGTGTTGTACCGGGCCTGCTGTTGGGCGTGGCACTGATGGTGGCGATCTATATCGTCGCGCGGAAGATGAACCTGCCGGCCATGCCGCGCGCCAGCTTCCGTGAGTTCATCACGGCGGCACGCAAGGCCATCTGGGGTCTGCTGCTGATGGTGATCATCCTCGGCGGTATCTACACCGGTATGTTCACCCCGACCGAGGCAGCTGCTGTGGCAGCAGTCTACGCCGGCTTCGTGGCGCTGTTCGTGTACAAGGACATGACCATCCGCGAGTGCCCACGGGTGCTGCTGGAGTCCGGCAAGCTGACCATCATGCTGATGTTCATCATCGCCAACGCCATGCTCTTCGCCCACGTGCTGACCACCGAACAGATCCCACAGACCATCACCGCCTGGGTGGTGGAGATGGGCCTGCAGCCGTGGCAGTTCCTGCTGGTAGTGAACATCGTGCTGCTGGTGGCAGGCGCCTTTATGGAGCCGTCGGCGATCATCCTGATCCTCGCGCCAATCCTCTTCCCAATTGCCGTGCAGCTGGGCATCGACCCGATCCACCTGGGCATCATCATGGTGGTCAACATGGAAATCGGATTGATCACACCACCGGTGGGGCTGAACCTGTTCGTCACCTCGGCGGTGACCGGCATGCCGCTGACCGCAGTGGTCAAGGCCGCCTGGCCGTGGCTGATGCTGCTGCTTGGCTTCTTGATGGTGATCACCTACATCCCCGCCGTCTCCATGGCACTGCCAAACTGGCTGGGTATGACCTGACAGCAACTCCGTGTGTACTTCCCTGCACACTTTCAGCCCGGCCTCAGTGCCGGGCTTTTTTTGCTCGCAGTTTTTTGTCAGGCGGATTGGCGGCATGCGCCATGCCCAGGTTCACGCCGTCCGGCGCAACCCACCCTCGGCGGAACACACATCACTGGGCTAGAGAGTTAAACCCGCGCCAACTCTGGCAGATCGCCAGACAAACCCAGGGCCTGACGCACGAACAGCGCCTTTGCTTCTGGCAGGTCGTCGACCCAGTTGAGGCCGCTGTTGCGCAGCCAGCGCACGGGCAGCGGATCAGCCTGGAACAGCCGCTCGAAGCCTTCCATCGCCGCCATCATCGCCAAGTTGTGCGGCATGCGCCGACGCTCGTAGCGGCTCAGCACCTTTACATCACTCAGACGCTCGCCACGTTGCATGGCGTGCAGCAACACCTCAGCCAATACCGCGACATCAAGAAAGCCCAGGTTGACGCCCTGCCCGGCCAACGGGTGGATGCTGTGCGCAGCATCGCCAATCAGTGCCAGGCCATCCTCGACATAACGCTTGGCGTGCCGCTGACGCAACGGAATACACAGGCGCGGGTCAGCTTGCAGCACCTCTCCCAGACGATGCTCGAAGGCAAAGCCCAGAGCGCGGCGAAAGCCTGCATCATCCAGCGCCATCAGTCGTTCGGCTTCAGTTGGGGTCACCGACCAGACAATCGAGCACCAATGCTCACCTTCAGGACCCGCCAGCGGCAAAAAGGCCAACGGGCCGTCATCGGTAAAGCGCTGCCAGGCAGTGGCCTGGTGCGGCTTGGCGCAGCGCACACTGGTGACAATGGCGTGGTGCAAGTAATCCCATTCACGGGTGGCGCAACCCGCCAGGCGGCGTACCGCTGAGTTGGCCCCATCCGCAGCGATAACCAATGGCGCACGCAGCTCACGGCCATCATTGAGGCTCAATAACCAACCCTCGCCCGAGCGACGCAGCTGCTCCAGGCGCGCGCCGGGGAGCAGGCCAATCGAACTGTCATGCAGGCGCTCAAGCAGCGCGTCCTGCACCACGCGGTTCTCGACGATATGGCCGAGGGATTCGGCATGCACGCTGGCCGCGCTGAAGTGAATCTGCCCGGTACCGGAACCATCCCACACCTGCATCTCGCCATAGGGGCAGACACGCCGCGCGGCGATGCCTCCCCACACGCCCAGGCGTTCAAGAATGCGTTGGCTGGCAACCGACAGCGCGCTAACTCGGGGCTCGAAGGCGGCCTGCGGATCAAAGGGCTTGACGCTCAGCGGGCTGCCATCGACCAGCAGAATTTCCAGGCCCTGATCCTGCAGGGCCAGCGCCAGGGCGCTGCCCACCATGCCTGCGCCTACGATGATCAGATCCGCTTGCATCACATATTCCTTGTTCAGGCTGCCTGCCGAGCGCGCGGTTTCAGCCGCACGTAGAGAGTTTTGTGCACTCGCGCCACTAGGGTGCCGCTGCCATCGCGCACTTCTACATGCAGCTCGGGGTGGTACTTGTCACCGTCTGCGGTGTGTTGACGGATGTCGTCGAGCAGTTGTTCATCGATGCTGAAGTCGGCGTACACCGGACCTTTGCCAGGGGCGATAAAGTCGATGCGCGCGGCCTTGTCCCAGACGATAAAGTCACGCCCGAGGTTTTCCATGATCATCAGCATGAAGAACGGATCGGTCATCGAATACAGGCTGCCGCCGAACTGGGTGCCAACATAGTTACGGTTATACCAACCCAGGCCCATTTTGACCTGCACCTGACGGAAGTCCGCGCTGATCTGTCGCACCCGCACGCCAGCACCCAGATAGGGCGGATACAGGTTCATCGCCCAACGCAGCAGCCGCGCCTTGCGCGCCAATTTATTTGCCGACATGAATCAATGCTCCGAGCGGGTGCCGAGGCCCATGGCCTGGCGGGCAAACCAGCGTTTCGCCGGAGGAAGAAGATCGAGACCAAGCAAACCCAGGTTACGCCCGGCGGCCAACAGCGGCTGGCCAGTGCTGAACAGACGGGTGACCTGATCAGAGAAGCCGACGGTCAATTGCTGATCCATCTGCTGGCTATTCAGGTAGCCCTGTAGCGTGGCCAGATCGCCCAACGGCGCATCACTGGCCAACAACGTTTCCGCCAGCACCTGGGTGTCGCGCAGCGAGAGGTTGTAGCCCTGCCCAGCAATCGGGTGCAGGCTGTGCGCGGCATTGCCGAGCACCACCAGATGCTGGCGCACCTGTTCTTTAGCGGCCGTCAGTGCCAGCGGATAGAGGTGCCGCGCGCCGACCTGGCGCAGACTGCCCAAACGATAGCCGAAAGCGTGCTGCAGCTCAGCGAGAAACGCTGCATCGCCCAGTTCTGAAAGCCTTTCGGCTTCCAGCGTGGCACGGGTCCAGACCAGCGCGCAGCGGTTATCCGCCAGCGGCAACAGGGCCATTGGCCCTTCTTCGGTAAAGCGCTCAAAGGCCAGGCCGTTGTGCGCCTCCTGCGGGCTGACGTTAGCGATCAACGCGCTCTGCCCATACGGCGTAGCACTGACGGCGATCCCCAGCTGCTCACGCAAACCGGAGCGGCCGCCTTCGGCGAGAATCGCCAGGTTGCATTCAAGCTCGCTGCCATCATCCAGGGTCAGGCGGTAGCCATCGGCCAAAGCCTGCATGCGGGTGACTTGCGCCGGGCTGCGCCAGCTCACCACCTGCTGATCCAGCGCCTGCCACAGGCATTCGCCGAGCCAGGCGTTTTCCACAACATAGCCGAGCGCCGGCACGCCTTCTTCCTCGGCACTTAGGCGCGCGGCGGCGAAACGGCCACGGTCGGAGACATGAATCTGCTTGATCGGCTCGGCGCGCTGGCTGATATGCGACCACAGACCGAGGCGCTGATAAATCTGCTGCGAACCAAACGACAGCGCAGTGGAGCGCGCATCGTAGCTAGGCTGATAGCCAGTGCCCGGAGTGAACGGCTCAATCAGGCAAATGCGCCAGCCGCGCCGCTTGGCTTCGGCCTGCAGGGCCACGGCCAAACTCGCGCCGACCAGGCCTCCGCCAATAATCGCAATGTCGACGCGTGGCATGCTCTAGGCCGCCACGCTGCGTGCGGCGGCCATCAGCGCTTCGATCTCGGCGACGGTTTTCGGCACGCCACTGGTGAGGATTTCACAACCGGCCTTGGTCACCACCACGTCGTCTTCAATACGCACGCCGATGCCGCGCCATTTCTTCGCCACATCCTGATTTTCCACGGCGATATAGATGCCCGGCTCGACGGTCATGGCCATGCCGACTTCCAGCTCGCGCCATTCGCCGCCGACCTTGTACTCACCCACATCATGCACATCCATCCCCAGCCAGTGGCCGGCGCGGTGCATATAGAAGGGTTTGTAAGCCTCAGTGGCGATCAGCTCAGCGACATCGCCCTGCAGCAAGCCGAGTTCCACCAGACCGGCGGTAATCACCTGCACCGTGGCTTCATGAGCCTGATTCCAGTGCTTGCCGGGGCCGATTTCCTTGAATGCGGCTTCCTGTGAAGCCAGCACCAACTCGTAGATGGCTTTCTGCTCGGGGGAGAATGTGCCACTGACGGGGAAGGTGCGGGTGATGTCACTGGCGTAGCAGTCGATCTCGCAACCGGCGTCGATCAGCACCAGGTCACCGTCTTTCAGCGGCGCGTCGTTCTCACGGTAATGCAGGATGCAGGCGTTCTTGCCGGCCGCGACGATGGAGCCATAAGCCGGCATCTTCGCCCCGCCCTTGCGGAACTCGTAATCCAGCTCGGCTTCCAGGTGGTACTCGAACAAACCGGCGCGACTGGCCTGCATGGCGCGCACATGAGCGCGCGCGCTGATTTCCGCCGCCTCTTTCATCACTTTGACCTCGGCAGCCGACTTGTACAGGCGCAGGTCATGCAGCAAGTGTTCGAGGGTGATGAATTCATTGGGCGGCGTCGCGCCCTGCCGCGCTTTGGAGCGGATCACGTTGATCCACTCCATCAGCTGACGGTCGAACTCATGATTAGTACCCATGGAGGAGTAGACCCGATCACGGCCCTCGATCAACCCCGGCAGGATGTCGTCGATATCACCAATCGGGAACGCATCATCGGCGCCGTACTGGCTGATCGCACCATCCTGGCCGGCGCGCAAGCCGTCCCACATTTCCCGCAGCGGATCGCGCTCACGGCAGAACAATACGTACTCGCCATGCTCGCGCCCCGGAATCAGCGCAATCACCGCCTCCGGCTCGGGAAAGCCGGAGAGGTACTGGAAGTCGCTGTCCTGGCGGTAGATATGCTCAACATCGCGGTTGCGGATATACACCGGCGCAGCCGGCAGAATCGCGATGCTGTTGGGTTCCATCTGCGCCATCAGCGCCTTGCGCCGACGGGCGTATTCCGACTTGGGGATGCTGATCATGGGCAGATTGAGTCCACTTCTATTGCATGAAAATCAATGCAGCGACGGTTTCGCCGCGGCAACCACTGGCTTGGCGCACTCGCTGAACAGCAGCAGCGGCGCGACGCGCAGGTATTCCATCACTTCCATGTAATCGTTCTCGCCATCATCGGACTCATCCAGGGCGTTCTGCACCTGGGAAATCGCCGAGAGGTCCTGCAGCACTTCCATGGCTTCCGCGCTCAGGGCGCTGTCACGGGCAGTCAGACCGAAGCCACCGAGGAAGCCCTGGCACCATTGTCCCAGAGCCACGGCACGCTCGCTAAGCGGCGCATCGTCGCTGGGCAACAGCAACACCACGGTGACGTCGTTGCTGGTCAGCTCGTTCTTGACCATTTCCTGCAGGCCGATCAGCGCCTGGCGCACGGTATCTTCCGGCGCCGCGCCAAGCAGCTCGGCGGCATCCACCAGCCAGGAGTCGATTTCAAAGCCCGCACCAGCACAGCTGCGCCCGAGCAGCAGACCATGCAACTCGGCTGGGGAAATGGTGTGGCCGCTGCTGGCAAGCAGGGCGGCAAACGCGGAGTACGGAGAATTTGAAGTTGGCATAGATAACTAGGCGCAAAGCTGCGCGATCACTAGAATGGAGGCCTTGTATCCTAGCACCGGCAGGCGTGCCAAGACTATGCAAGCGGCTCGACGGAGCCCGCTCAGCCAGCGCAAAAATTGCCGCGCCATGATCCATGGGTGAAATGCATCAACCTCTAGCGAACTGAACTGCCCCACACTGGCAAACAACTGTGCCGCGCACCGCTTGGCACTGTCGAAGACGCCGCAAAGACGCTATTTTTCACCTGCCAGCCCACTCACCTAGTAAGAGTAGAGAACCATGGAAGACGTCGACCTGCAGGCTCTTACGACCAAGCTGGACTTACTGATCCAGCGTGTCGAACAGCTCAAGGCGCAAAACCGACAGCTTCTGACGAGCGAAAAGGCCTGGCGCGAAGAACGCGCCCATTTAATTGAAAAGAACGAAATGGCCCGGCACAAGGTCGAATCAATGATTTCGCGCCTCAAAGCCCTGGAGCAGGATTAATGACCCAGTCGAACACCTTGACCGTCCAGATTCTGGACAAAGAATATTGCATCGCCTGCCCAAGCGATGAACGCAGCAACCTGGAAAGCGCCGCGCGCTATCTGGATGGCAAGATGCGGGAGATCCGCTCGAGCGGCAAAGTCATCGGTGCTGACCGCGTTGCGGTTATGGCTGCCCTGAACATCACCCACGACCTGCTACACAAACAGCAACACCTTGATCAGCAGGCCGGGGCCAACCGCGATCAGGTGCGTAGCCTGCTCAATCGGGTCGACAGCGCTCTGGCTCGGGATGCCGATGAGCAAGGCAGCTGATTGCGCGCCGCCGCTTTCGGGTATACTGGCCACCGCTCCCTGGAGTGTGCGCCAGTTGGTGATGTCCCTGAGCCGATTCGCACAACCCCGGAGGTTGCACGTTGAGACCGGTGTGCATGTCCGCTTGACGGAAAGCCTTAACGTCTCCTGCAACCTCCACCTTGAACTTTCGGGTTCAAGGGCTAAGCCGACAGCGGCACGTCGGGGAGTCACTTCTTCCAGCCCATTGCCCTCCTGCGGCAATCGCTACAGCAACACCCCATGCTCGACACTTCCACACTAAGCCGTGCGCAATTGCGCCGCCACTTGCGTGGGCAACGTCGAGCACTCAGCCGCCACGCCCAACACCAAGCCGCGCAAGGCCTGTATAAACAGCTGGCGCAGCACCCGCTGTTTCGCCGCGCACGACATATTGCCTTATACCTACCGAATGACGGCGAGATCGACCCGCGCCCCCTATTGCGAGCCGCACAGCAACGAGGCAAAGCCACCTATTTACCGGTGCTCAGCCCTTGGCCGCGCAGCAAGATGGTGTTCCAACGCATCCGCGCCAAGCAGCGCCTGCAAAAGAATCGCTTTGGCATTGATGAACCCCGGCGCAATCGCAAACAGCAACGCAAGGTCTGGGCGCTGGATTTGGTGTTGCTGCCATTGGTCGGCTTCGACCGACACGGCGCGCGTCTGGGTATGGGCGGTGGGTTCTATGACCGCAGCCTGGCGTATCGCGTATTGCGCAAAAATTGGCACAAGCCGACATTACTGGGCTTGGCGCATGAATGTCAGCAGGTGGATCGACTGGCCATGGCCAGCTGGGATGTGCCGTTGCAAGGCACCGTCACGAATAAGGCGTGGTATTGATGGGATAAGGCCGTACCGCGTTCCCTGCGGTACATGAGCACCTCAGCCAGCCACTTTAGACTGCACGACCGGAGCAGGCTGGCGCTCCCACAGGCTCTGGGTATAACCGGTAGTGACCACACCCAGGCTGAACAGTATTACCAAAATCAACAACACATCGGGTTTACGCTTCATCGAATGCCTCCCCCTTAAAGGCATAACGCACGCTGTATACGCGGCGATTATTTTTATAGGTCCAACAGCGTCTGCCATCCACATTCGCCGGGTGCAAAACTGCAACACGCCGAATACCACCCGGCAAACAGCACCTGCCCGCTAACGGACCGAACCACAGGAGCAAAGTTCATGCCTTATTGGCTAATGAAGTCGGAACCCGACGAACTCTCAATTCACGATCTCCAGCGCCTGGAGCAAGCACGCTGGGATGGCGTACGCAATTACCAGGCGCGCAACTTTCTGCGCAGCATGCAGCCGGGTGATCTGTTCTTCTTTTATCACTCCAGCTGCCCGGAGCCGGGCATTGCCGGCATCGCTCGCATCGCTTCGGCGCACTACCCGGACCCGACTGCACTTGAGCCCCAGAGCCATTACTACGATGCCAAGGCCAGTGCCGCCAAGAACCCCTGGAGCGCAGTCGATGTGGTGTTTGTCGAGGCGTTCAAGCGGGTGATCCCGCTGGCGCAGCTGAAAGTGCAGAGTGCACTGCTGGCGTTGCCGCTGGTGCAGAAGGGCAGCCGCCTTTCTGTGATGCCCGTTAGCGCCGAGGAATGGGCAGCGGTGCTGGCGCTGCGCTGAAAAGGCGCTGCACCAGCCGAGCGTGGGCTTATTGAATAATCAGGTTGTTGAATAGCAAGTCCTCCACCAACGGCTTGCCTTCTTCCTGTATCAGCACTTCCTGCACCTGCTTAAGCGCCTCGGCACGCAAAGTCTCACGTGCGCCTGGGGCCGACATGGCCGCTTCTGTTTGCTGGGAGAACAACATGACCAATTGATTACGGATCAGCGGATCGTGGTGTTTAACCTTGGCCTCAATATCCGCCCCCGTCACGCGCAGGGAAATATCGGCCTTGAAGAATTTGAGCTTCGGCCCTTCACCAAAATTCCCCACCAACGCCGGGAACAGCGACACATAAGCCACCACAGGAGCAGCAGCCTCCCTCTCCTTGGCTTCTTTCTCCTCATTGGCCTGAGCCAGCAATGGCAGGAACAGCGCTAGCAGCAATGCGATCCAGACTTTCACAGGCAGTATTCCTCAACAGTTCAGGCCTTAGCATAGCCACAGTCAGGCGGCAGCCCAAGCCCTAAGCTTATGCATCGCTATCAGGCGCAGGCATGCTTGTTGACCGGATATCACCCGCACCTACACTGCATGGCCATCAACCGCAGAGGAAAAGCCCGATGAAAGCCGTGCTGTGCAAAGCCTTCGGCCCCGCCGAAACCCTAGTACTGGAAGAAATCGCCAGCCCCGAAGCGAAGAAGAATGAAGTGCTGCTGCAAGTGCATGCGGCGGGGGTCAACTTCCCCGACACCCTGATCATCGAAGGCAAGTACCAGTTCAAACCGCCCTTCCCGTTCTCTCCAGGTGGCGAGGCCGCTGGCGTAGTCACGGCCGTTGGTGAAAAAGTCAGCCACCTGAAAGTCGGCGACCGGGTGATGGCACTCACAGGCTGGGGCAGCTTTGCCGAAGAGGTCGCGGTGCCTGGCTACAACGTCATGCCGATTCCGCCGAGCATGGATTTCGCCAGCGCGGCCGCCTTTGGCATGACCTACGGCACCTCGATGCACGCCCTCAAGCAGCGCGCCAACCTGCAACCGGGGGAAACCCTGCTGGTACTCGGCGCCTCCGGTGGCGTTGGCCTGGCGGCAGTTGAAATTGGCAAGGCCATGGGCGCCAAGGTAATTGCCGCTGCCAGCAGCGCGGAAAAACTCGAAGTGGCCAAAGCCGCGGGCGCCGATGAGCTGATCAACTACAGCGAAAGCAACCTTAAGGATGAAGTAAAGCGCCTGACCGGCGGCCAGGGCGCAGACGTGATCTATGACCCGGTGGGTGGCGATCTATTCGATGCCGCCATTCGCTCCATCGCTTGGAACGGCCGCCTGTTGGTCGTGGGTTTTGCCAGCGGGCGCATCCCCGAACTGCCGGTTAACCTGACCCTGCTCAAGGGCGCAGCCGTGGTCGGGGTGTTCTGGGGCTCGTTTGCCCAGCGTCAGCCGCAGGACAATGCGGCCAACTTCCAGCAACTGTTCGCCTGGCACGCCGAAGGCAAACTCAAGCCACTGGTCTCGCAGACCTTCCCACTGGAGCAAGCGGCGGAGGCGATCAACACCCTCGGTCAGCGCAAGGCCGTGGGCAAAGTGGTAGTCACCGTGCGTTAAGCCTGCACAAGTAGCAAAAGGCCGCCCATCAGGTGGCCTTTTTTATGCGCGGGATTCAGCCGCGCGGCGCATAGGCGAATACATCCGCGCGCATCTGATGGGCATCCATACCGGCCTCCACCAGCGCATCCAGGGTGGCGTAGACCATCGCCGGCGAACCGCTGGCGTATACGTGCAACGCCTTAAGACTGGGGAAATCTTCACGTACTGCTTCGTGCAGCAGGCCGCAACGCCCCTGCCAGCCGCACTGGTCGCTGACCACCTGATGCAGAAATAGATTCGGCACCTGCTGCCACTGCGCCCAGTGCTCCAGTTCGTAGAAGTCGTCCGGACGGCGCGCCCCCCAGTACAAGTGCACCGGGTGAGCAAAGCCAGTGGCGCGGCAGTGCTCGACCAAACTGTGCATCTGCGACATACCAGTACCGGCGGCAATCAGCACCAGCGGCCCATCCGGTAACTCGGCCAGGTGGGTGTCGCCGAACGGCAGCTTCACCCGTACTAGGCCGCTATGGCGCAGCTGGGCGATCAGCGCAACCGTGGCCTCATCGCGAGCCAGCACATGCAATTCCAGCTCTCGCCCACGCTGCGGCGCCGAGGCCAGGGAGAACGCTGCGTAATCGTCACCATCACGCTGCAGCAGCAGGTATTGCCCGGCATGGTAGCGCGGCACCTTGCCGGCAGGCGCCTGCAGGTGCAGACGAAAGACATCACCGCCCACGTCATCACACGCGACCACCTGGCAGGCCAGTTCACGCACCTGCAGCTCGCCAGGGGCCAGCACACCATCCCAGTGCAGCACACAGTCTTCCAGCGGTTCGGCCAGGCAGGTGAACAGCTCACCCTGACTCAGCTCAACCCCGCCCTGCTGCACACGGCCTTCAACCAGCAGCGCCGCGCAGATATGGCAGTTGCCATTGCGGCAGCTCTGCGGGCAGTCATACCCAAGCCGCCGTGCCGCATCGAGGATGCGTTCGTGGGGCTGCACGTCAAGTACCGCGCCTGAAGGGTTCAGGGTGACTTTCATCAATCAATTCCCAACTCAGACCACAGCGCGTCGACGCGCTGCTTGATCGCATCATCCTGAACGATAGCCCGGCCCCACTCGCGAGTCGTCTCGCCCGGCCACTTGTGGGTGGCATCCAGGCCCATCTTCGAGCCCAAACCTGAGATCGGCGAGGCAAAGTCGAGGTAATCGATCGGTGTGTTATCGATCATCACGGTGTCGCGCTTGGGGTCCATGCGCGTGGTAATCGCCCAGATCACGTCATTCCAGTCCCGTGCGTTGATATCGTCATCGGTGACGATAACGAACTTGGTGTACATGAACTGTCGCAGGAACGACCACACACCGAGCATTACGCGCTTGGCGTGGCCAGGGTACTGCTTCTTGATGGTCACCACCGCCATACGATACGAGCAGCCTTCCGGCGGCAGGTAGAAGTCGATGATCTCGGGAAACTGCTTCTGCAGGATCGGCACGAACACCTCGTTCAGCGCCACACCGAGAATCGCCGGTTCATCCGGCGGACGACCGGTGTAGGTGCTGTGGTAGATCGGCTTTTGCCGACGGGTGATACGCTCGACGGTAAACACCGGGAAGGTGTCGACTTCGTTGTAATAGCCGGTGTGATCACCATAAGGGCCTTCCGGCGCGGTTTCGCCCGGATGAATCACCCCCTCGAGAACGATTTCAGCGCTAGCCGGCACCTGCAAATCGCTGCCGCGCGCCTTGATCAGCTCGGTGCGGTGGCCTCGCAACAAACCGGCAAACGCGTATTCAGATAGCGTATCGGGAACAGGTGTCACCGCACCCAGGATGGTGGCCGGATCAGCACCCAGCGCCACACACACAGGATAAGGACGATCCGGGTACTTCAGGCACCACTCGCGAAAGTCCAGCGCGCCGCCGCGGTGGCTGAGCCAGCGCATGATCAGCTTGTTGCGACCAATCACCTGCTGGCGATAAATACCGAGGTTTTGCCGCTCTTTGTTCGGCCCTTTGGTGATGGTCAGGCCCCAGGTGATCAGCGGCCCCACATCGCCCGGCCAGCAGGTCTGCACAGGTAGCTTGCCGAGGTCGACATCATCGCCCTCTTCAACGACTTCCTGACACGGTGCATCTTTCAGGACTTTGGGTGCCATGCTCAGCACTTTCTTGAAGATCGGCAGCTTGCTCCAGGCATCCTTGAGCCCCTTCGGCGGCTCAGGCTCCTTGAGAAACGCCAGCAGTTTGCCGATTTCACGCAGCTCGCTGACCTCTTCCGCGCCCATACCCAGCGCAACGCGCTTGGGCGTGCCGAACAGGTTGCCGAGTACCGGCACATCAAACCCTGTGGGGTTTTCGAACAGCAGCGCCGGCCCGCCTTTACGCAGGGTACGGTCGCAGATTTCGGTCATTTCCAGCACAGGGGAAACCGGCGTTTGGATGCGCTTAAGCTCACCACGCGCTTCCAGGCCGCGAATAAAGTCGCGCAGATCACGATACTGCATGCAAATGCCTCGTTTCGGGCCGAGCAATAGGGGCGCAAAGTTTAGCGCCGAACGGGGTCTTTCAGAAGGGAAAGCCAGCGTCCAGACACACAAAAGCCGGGCTTACCCGGCTTTTGTTATAAAGCGAAGAACGCCTTACTTACGCTTCATCGACTGGAAGAACTCTTCGTTCGTCTTGGTCGCTTTCAGCTTGTCGGTGAGGAACTCGATGGCAGCAATCTCGTCCATCGGGTGCAGCAGCTTGCGCAGAATCCACATGCGCTGCAGTTCGTCATCGGCGGTCAACAGTTCTTCGCGACGGGTGCCGGCACGATTGATGTTGATCGCAGGGAATACGCGCTTCTCAGCGATACGACGGTCCAGTGGCAGTTCCATGTTGCCGGTGCCTTTGAACTCTTCGTAGATCACTTCATCCATCTTCGAGCCGGTTTCCACCAGCGCGGTGGCGATGATGGTCAGCGAACCGCCTTCCTCGATGTTACGCGCGGCGCCGAAGAAGCGTTTCGGCTTCTCCAGGGCGTGGGCGTCGACACCACCAGTAAGCACCTTGCCGGAGCTTGGGATCACGGTGTTGTAGGCACGCGCCAGACGGGTGATGGAGTCGAGCAGAATGACCACGTCCTTCTTGTGCTCGACCAGGCGCTTGGCCTTCTCGATCACCATTTCGGCAACCTGCACGTGGCGGGTTGGCGGCTCATCGAAGGTTGAGGCAACCACTTCGCCGCGCACGGTGCGCTGCATTTCGGTCACTTCTTCCGGGCGCTCGTCGATCAGTAGAACGATCAGGTGGCACTCGGGGTTGTTGCGCGCGATGTTCGCCGCGATGTTCTGCAGCATGATGGTCTTACCGGCTTTCGGCGGTGCGACGATCAGGCCGCGCTGGCCTTTGCCAATCGGCGCGCAGAGGTCGATCACCCGGCCGGTGATGTCCTCGGTGGAGCCGTTACCGGCTTCCATCACCAGACGCTTGTTGGGGAACAACGGCGTCAGGTTTTCGAACAGAATCTTGTTCTTGGCGTTTTCCGGGCGGTCGTAGTTGATCGTGTCAACCTTGAGCAGCGCGAAGTAACGCTCGCCTTCTTTCGGCGGGCGAATCTTGCCGACGATGGTATCGCCAGTACGCAAGTTGAAGCGGCGGATCTGGCTCGGCGAGACGTAGATGTCATCGGGGCCAGCGAGGTACGAGGCATCCGCAGAGCGGAGAAAGCCGAAACCGTCCTGGAGAATCTCCAGCACGCCATCACCGGAGATTTCCTCACCGCTTTTAGCGTGTTTTTTCAACAGGGAGAAAATCACGTCCTGCTTGCGCGAACGGGCCATGTTTTCCAGGCCTTGTTGTTCAGCGAGTTCCAGCAGTTCGGTAATCGGCTTTTGCTTGAGTTCGGTCAGATTCATAGGAATGACGTAATCATGAAGGAGGGGAATAAGCTATTTAGCTTGGGAGGCCGCGCCGCTGGGAAGGCGACTTGATCGCCTGCTTGTATATCGAAAGATTCGAATAGGAATGCGTCGGCGACGGCTTGCAGGGGGCTACATAGGAAATGCAGCGAGGCCGAATGTAACACCGGTTTTATTCATACGTCTAGCGCCCAGACAGAAAAAAGCCCCGCAATGTGCAGGGCTTTCAGGGCTTGTTGCCGTCTCAGCGCAACTTAGATGTTGCTGTCGAGGAAGGCTGCCAGTTGCGACTTGGACAGTGCGCCCACTTTGGTGGCCTCAACATTGCCGTTCTTGAACAGCATCAGCGTCGGGATGCCACGCACACCGAACTTCGGCGGGGTGTCCTGGTTTTCATCGATGTTCAGCTTGCAGACTTTCAGTTTGCCCTGATAAGTCTGGGCGATCTCATCGAGCACCGGTGCGATCATTTTGCACGGGCCGCACCACTCAGCCCAGTAGTCGACCAGCACCGGACCCTCGGCCTGGAGAACATCCTGGTCGAAACTGGCATCGCTGACATTGGTGATGAATTCGCTCATGGAAAGTCTCCGAGTTCGTAAGCAAAAGATGGGCGACATCATAGCCCGGCTTTTCCCACACAGGAAGGCGGCGGCAATTGAGCTTCTCTATGGCCTGGTCACCAGCCAGCCGCGCAAAGGCCTGCGTCACAATTTATTCAGACGGCCGGCAAGCCCTGGCCGGCCGCCGCACGAGCCGGAGTGCAGCCGGCTTGGCCTGTACCTGCGACATCAGTATGCGTTGGCGGGGCCAGCCTATCGTGGCACGATGGCGCGGTTCCGCATTGAGATCGTTCTGCCATGCCGCATACCCCTGCCGAGTCTTTTCCTTTGATTGCAGCTATCGACCTGGGCTCCAACAGCTTCCATATGGTGCTGGCCAAAGCCGATCATGGCGAGATCCGCATCCTCGAACGCCTCGGCGACAAGGTCCAGTTGGCCGCCGGCATCGACGAGCAACGCCTGCTCAGCGAAGAAGCCATGCAGCGCGGGCTCGATTGCTTGCGCCGCTTCGCCCAACTGACCGCCAGCCTGCCGGAGGGCGCAGTGCGCGTGGTGGGCACCAATGCCCTGCGTGAGGCGCGCAACCGTGGCGAATTTATCCGCCGCGCCGAAGAAATTCTCGGCCACCCGGTTGAAGTCATCTCCGGGCGCGAAGAAGCGCGCCTGATCTACCTCGGTGTGTCGCACAGCATCGCAGACACCCCTGGCAAGCGTCTGGTTGCCGATATTGGCGGCGGCAGCACCGAGTTCATCATCGGCCAGCGCTTCGAGCCACTGCTGCGCGAAAGCCTGCAGATGGGCTGCGTCAGCTTTACCCAGCGTTTCTTCAAGGACGGCAAGATCACCCCGGCGCGTTACGCGCAGGCCTACACAGCGGCGCGACTGGAGATCATGGGCATTGAGCATGCTCTGCGCCGCCTGGGCTGGGAAGACGCGGTGGGCGCATCCGGCACCATCAAGGCCATCGGCCTGACCATTCAAGCGGCGGGCCTTGGCGCAGGCGAAGTGAACGCCCAGGGCCTGGCCTGGCTGAAACGCAAAGTATTCAAGGCCGGCGAGGTGGAAAAACTCGACCTCGACGGCATCAAACCGGATCGCCGCGGCATCTTCCCGGCGGGCCTGGCGATTCTCGAAGCGATCTTCGATGCCTGTGATATCCAGCGCATGAGCCATTCCGAAGGCGCGCTGCGTGAAGGCGTGCTGTACGACCTACTGGGCCGCCATCAGCATGAAGACGTGCGTGAACGCACGCTGAGCTCGCTGATGGAGCGCTACCACGTCGACCTGGAGCAGGCCGCGCGGGTCGAGAGCAAGGCACTCTCGGCACTGGAGAAGGTCGCAGGGGATTGGCAGCTGGAAGACGACTGGCACCGCGAGTTGCTCAGCTGGGCGGCCAAGGTGCATGAAGTCGGCCTGGATATTGCCCACTACCAGTACCACAAGCACGGTGCTTACCTGGTCGAGCACTCGGACCTGTCCGGTTTCTCGCGACAGGATCAGCAGATGCTCGCGCTCTTGGTGCGCGGCCATCGACGCAACATCCCCAAGGACAAGTTTGCCGAGTTCGGCGCCGAGGGCATGAAACTGATCCGCCTCTGCGTGCTGCTGCGCTTTGCCATCCTGTTCCACCACATCCGTGGTACTCAGGAAATGCCCAACGTGCAGCTAAAAGCGGCCGAACAGCGCCTGGATATTCAGTTCCCTGAAGGCTGGCTGGAGAACAACCCGCTGACCCAGGCAGATTTCACCCAGGAAGCGGAGTGGCTCAAGCGCATCGGGATTGAGCTGAGTGTGAGCTGATACTTACGTCCCTCCCCCAGAGTGGGAGAGGGCCTTCAGATAGATGTGGCAGCCTTGCTTAGCGGGCGCTGATCAGCGGCGCAGTCAGCTTCTCCAGCAGGCCAGCTTGAGCGCTGCGCGGATTCTGGTTGCCGCTGGGGCTGACACGCAGATAACGCCCGTCCGGCTGCAGCACCCAGGCCTGGGTGTTGTCGGTCAGGTAGCTTTCCAGCTCCTTCTTGACCCGCAGAATCAGCTTCTTGCCTTCCACCGGGAAGCAAGTCTCGACGCGCTTGTCGAGGTTGCGCTCCATCCAGTCGGCACTCGACAGGTAGATCTTCTCCTCGCCGCCATTGGAGAAGTAGAACACCCGCGTGTGCTCCAGGAAACGGCCGATGATCGAGCGCACCTGAATGTTGTGCGAGACCCCTACAATCCCTGGACGCAAGCAGCACATACCGCGCACCACCAGGTCGATCTTCACCCCAGTCTGGCTGGCCTTGTACAGCGCGCGGATGATCTTCGGATCAGTCAGCGAGTTGAACTTGGCGATGATATGCGCCGGCTTACCCTCGGCCGCCAGCGCGGTTTCGCGGGCGATCATGTCAAGCAGGGTCTTTTTCAGGGTAAACGGCGCGTGCAGCAGCTTCTTCATGCGCAAGGTCTTACCCATGCCAATCAGCTGACTGAACAGCTTGGAGACGTCCTCGCACAGCGCCATATCGGCGGTCAGCAGGCTGTAGTCGGTGTACAGTTTGGCGTTGCCAGCGTGGTAGTTGCCGGTGCCGAGGTGGGCGTAGCGGACGATATCGCCACTCTCGCGGCGCAGAATCAGCATCATCTTGGCGTGGGTTTTAAAGCCCACCACACCGTAGATCACCACCGCGCCAGCGGCCTGCAGGCGGCTGGCCAGCTGCAGGTTGGACTCTTCATCAAAGCGCGCGCGCAGCTCGATCACCGCCGTGACTTCCTTGCCGTTGCGCGCGGCTTCCACTAGCGCATCGACGATCTCCGAGTTGGCCCCGGAGCGGTACAGGGTCTGCTTGATGGCCAACACATGCGGGTCTTTCGCGGCCTGGCGCAACAGGTCGACCACCGGGGTGAAGGACTCGAACGGGTGCAGCAGGAGGATGTCCTGCTTGCTCACCACGCTGAAGATGTTCTCGGCGTTCTGCAGCGGTTTGGGGATCACCGGGGTAAACGGCGTGTACTGCAGCTCCGGGTGGCTTTCCAGACCGGTAATGCTGAACAGCCGGGTCAGGTTGACCGGCCCATTGACCCGATACAGCTCGCTTTCGCTCAGGTTGAACTGCTTGAGCAGGTAATCGAGCAGCGGCCGTGGGCAGGTGTCGACCACTTCCAGGCGCACTGCATCGCCATAACGGCGACTGAACAGCTCACCACGCAGGGCACGCGCCAGGTCTTCGACGTCCTCGGTGTCTACCGAGAGGTCGGCGTTCCGGGTCAGGCGAAACTGGTAGCAGCCCTTGACCTTCATGCCCTGGAATAGGTCATCGGCGTGAGCGTGAATCATCGAGGAGAGGAACACGAAGTTGTCGCCAGGACCGCCGACATCCTCCGGCACCTTGATGATCCGTGGCAGCAGACGCGGGGCCGGGATAATCGCCAGACCGGAATCGCGACCGAAGGCGTCGACACCTTCCAGTTCGACGATAAAGTTCAGGCTCTTGTTCACCAGCAGCGGGAACGGGTGCGTCGGATCGAGGCCGATAGGGGTGATGATCGGCGCAATCTCGTCACGGAAATAGCGGCGTACCCAGGCCTTGTGCTTGGCCGTCCAGAAGCGCCGACGGATAAAGTTGACGTTGTGCTTGGCCAGCGCCGGGAACAGGGTGTCGTTAAGAATGGCGTACTGACGATCCACCTGCTCGTGCACCAGCTCGGCAATCCGCGCCAGCGCCTGATGCGGCTGCAGGCCATCGGCGCCGGCTTGTTCACGGGCGAAGTTGATCTGCTTCTTCAGCCCAGCCACGCGGATCTCGAAGAATTCATCGAGGTTGCTGGAGAAGATCAGCAGGAACTTCAACCGCTCCAGCAACGGATAGGACTCATCCAGCGCCTGTTCCAGCACGCGGATATTGAATTGCAGCTGCGACAGCTCGCGGTGAATGTACAGGCTGCTGTCATCCAGGTTATGGATCACCACAGGCGCCGGGGCGACCGGCACTGGGGCTTCGATGACAGGCACTTCCACGGCTACAACCTCGTCGACGACCGGCTGGGCGTCTTGCAATTCAGGGGTACTGAGTCCTTCGGTGTTCATTACAAAGTCCTGGCGGGGCTATTGCCCCTGCTTCAGCAGTTCTGCCGCGCGCACGGCGAAATAAGTCAGGATGCCATCGGCACCCGCACGTTTGAAGGCGGTCAGTGATTCAAGAATCACCGCCTCGCCCAACCAACCATTCTGGATCGCCGCCATATGCATGGCGTACTCACCGCTGACCTGATAGACAAAGGTCGGCACCTTGAATTCCGCTTTGACCCGCCAGAGGATGTCCAGATAGGGCATGCCCGGCTTGACCATGACCATATCCGCGCCTTCGGCCAGATCCGCCGCTACTTCATGCAGTGCTTCGTCGCCATTGGCCGGGTCCATCTGGTAGCTGGCCTTGTTGGCCTTGCCCAGATTGGCCGCCGAGCCCACCGCATCGCGGAACGGGCCGTAGTAGGCGCTGGCGTACTTGGCCGAGTAGGCCATGATCCGCACATTGCTGTGGTCGGCCAGCTCCAGCGCCTCGCGGATCGCCTGCACACGGCCATCCATCATGTCCGAGGGTGCCACCACCTGAGCCCCGGCGTCGGCATGCGACAGCGCCTGTTTCACCAGGGCATCGACGGTAATGTCGTTCTGTACATAGCCGTCGGCATCGAGGATGCCGTCCTGACCGTGCGTGGTGAACGGGTCCAGCGCCACGTCGCTGATCACGCCCAGTTCGGGGAACTTGGCGCGCAGGGCGCGGATTGCGCGCTGGGCGATGCCGTCCGGGTTCCAGGCTTCTTCAGCCAGCAGGGATTTCTTCTCCAGCGGCGTCACCGGGAACAGCGCCAGCGCCGGAATGCCCAGTGCCACCCAGTGTTCGGCTTCCTTGAGCAGCAGGTCGATGGACAGGCGCTCGACGCCGGGCATCGAGGCAATCGCTTCGCGGCGGTTTTCGCCGTCGAGGACGAACACCGGCAGAATCAAGTCATCGACACTCAGGCGGTTTTCACGCACCAGACGCCGGGAAAAATCATCACGGCGGTTGCGACGCAGGCGAGTGGCGGGAAACAGGCGATTGGCGGGGGTAAAGCTCACGGCAGGCTCCGAAGCCCGTAGCGACGGGCGAGTGTGACAGTTATAAGCGGCCATTATGACCAAAGTATGACAACGCACGACAGCGCTGCGACCGCTTGCCGCAAGCCCAACAAGCATAGCGCCGCGACCGACGCGAGGATATGCCGGAAAAGCAGGGAGATAGTCTGAATAGCAAGGCTTAAACGCATAACGGTGGAGCAGGCCTGCGCCTCTCCACCGTTATCGGGACCAGCAGCAGTCTCTGCCTATACAGGCACGGGAGTATGTCCGCGCGGGGTCCAGAACAGCGCACCGACACTGAGCAGGCTGTAGCCCAGCAGTAGCGCCCAGAGCAGTGGCTGAGCGGTCAGCAGGCCAAGCTGCAGGGCCAGCCAGACTGCCGGCAGGTTGAGCAGCAGACGCAGCATTTCCCAGCGCCTGGCCGTCGGCCGGTTTTCTAGCCAGCTGCCGATGATCATCAGCCCCACAGCCATCCAGACGATGCCTAGCAGCGCCTGCATCAGGCTCAGTGTGTCGCCCATGCCCAGCAGCAAGGTGCCGGCCACTACATACAGACTGAACTGCACGCCGGCATAGAGTTTCTGCGCCAGGCTCAGCGGCACGTCGAATTTGACGAACTGGCTGAGGTCCGGCTTGCTCTGCGGGTACTTGGCCGCCACATCGGCCGGGCGCCAGCCGGTGCGCATAAACCAGATGCGCAGCTTATCCCACCAGGACTCGGCCCGTACCGCGTCCCGCCACAGCGCGACATAGAACTGCGCATTGGCCCACAGTGGGTTCCAACTGGCCAGCGGCGTGGTCACACCAAAGATCACCGGTTCTTCGTCCAGCTCCTCCTGAAAGGTGCCGAACAACCGATCCCAGAGAATGAACACTCCGCCGTAATTGCGATCCATATACACAGCATTCTGCGCATGATGCACACGGTGGTTGGACGGCGTGATGAAGAGCCACTCGAACCAGCCCAGTTTGGGAATGTGCCGGGTGTGCACCCAGAACTGATACAGCAGGTTCAACGCAGCCACGGTGAGGAATACCAGCGGCGGTACACCGATCAGCGCCATCGGCAGGTAGAAGACCCAGCCGAAGATGAAGCCGGTACTGGTCTGCCGCAACGCGGTGGAGAGGTTGTAGTCCTCACTCTGGTGATGCACCGAATGCGCGGCCCAGAGCACATTGCGCTCATGGCCCAGACGGTGGTTCCAGTAGTAACAGAAGTCGTAGAAGACGAAGGCAAACAGCCAGACCCACAGGCTGCTGGCCGACAACTCGAACACACCGAAGTGCTGCCAGGCCAGGGTGTAAGTGAGTAACCCGACGGCCTTGGTCAGCAGACCCACGGTAGTCGACAGCACCCCGGCGCTGAGGCTGTTGATGGCGTCGGAGAAGCGGTAGGTGCTGACCCCGCGCCAGCGGTCGAGCAGCAGCTCCAGGGCGATCAAGGCAAAGAAGAACGGTACGGCATAGAGGATGTAATTCATGGTTTCACCGGTTGCATAGAATCGCCATATCGCTGCACGAGGCTAACGGCTAGGATTGCTCAATAAATCCTAGCCCAGCGCCACATCCGCCTCGCGGCGCGCCATGCCAACCTGGGTGGCATATGGCGACATTAGGGTTCAGGCGACGACACGACTCAATTCGGTACAGCTGGTTATTCAGGAGAATTTGATGAACAAGAAAGTCGCGGTGATTCTTTCCGGCTGTGGCGTCTACGACGGCGCGGAAATCCATGAAAGCGTGATCACCCTGCTGCGTCTCGATCAGCGCGGCGCGCAGGTGCAGTGCTTTGCCCCCAACGTGCCGCAGCTGCACGTGGTCGATCACTACAGTGGCGACGAAATGGACGACACGCGCAACGTACTGGTTGAATCGGCGCGCATCGCCCGCGGCAAGATCAAGGACGTCAAGGAGCTGCATGTCGGCGACTTCGATGCGCTGATCCTGCCAGGCGGCTTCGGCGTGGCAAAAAACCTTTCCGACTTCGCCATCAGCGGCGCCAACTGCACCGTGCAGCCCGATGTACTGAGCGCCACCCAGGCCTTCGTCAAGGCCGGCAAGCCGGTGGGCTTGATGTGCATCGCCCCAG
Organism: Pseudomonas sp. WS 5011; assembly: GCF_012985775.1. Classification (NCBI taxonomy): domain Bacteria; kingdom Pseudomonadati; phylum Pseudomonadota; class Gammaproteobacteria; order Pseudomonadales; family Pseudomonadaceae; genus Pseudomonas; species Pseudomonas sp. WS 5011. The sequence continues at coordinate 64,488 of NZ_JAAQXA010000012.1, read as the reverse complement.
CGCTGGCGGCAAAAATCTTCGGCGCGGGCGTGATCTGCACCATCGGCAAGGACCATGAAACCGCCGCTGCCGTGGTGCAGATGGGTGCCGAGCACCATGAGTGCGAAGTCAGCGAGATTGTCGAAGACGCCGAACGCAAGCTGGTGACAACCCCGGCCTATATGTCCGCCCAGTCGATCAGTGAGGCCGCCTCGGGGATCAATAAGCTGGTCGATCGGGTGCTGGAGCTCAGCCAACCGGCTTAAGTCTGCGACCTGATCAGCCACCAATCAGGCCGATAGCAAGCCAATCACGCCAATGCGCGCGGTACTCCGGCCGCGCCACTGGTCACAGCGGCCTCAGTGCGGCAGGTTGAGTATCCCTTCGCCCAGGCACGCCACAATGAGCAACCCACCTTTCGAGCTCACCGCCGAGTTGCAGCAAGCGGTTAGCAGCTTCTTTCAACGTATCCCGTTTAATCAGATGCTCGGTATCGAGCTGGACGAGCTGAGCGCCCAGCGCGTGACCATGCACCTGCCGATGAAGCCCGAGCTGATCGGCAACTTCGTCCACGGCATTCTGCATGGCGGGGTGATTTCCTCGCTGCTGGATGTGGCCGGCGGGGCCATGGCGCTGATTGGCGCCTTCGACAAGCACCAGCACCTGTCCAGCGCCGAACGCATGGCGCGGCTGTCCAAGCTCGGCACCATCGACCTGCGCATCGACTACCTGCGCCCCGGCCGCGGCCAGCGCTTTACCGCTACCGCCGTGCTGCTGCGAACCGGCAACAAGGTAGCGGTGGTGCGCAGCGAACTGCACAGCGATGACGGCACCTTGGTCGCCGTCGGTACTGGCACTTATCTGTGCGGGTAAAAAGCTAACTGCGCTGCAAACGCGTAAGAATGCGATCCAATGAATTGGCAAACGCCTGCTTGTCGCGCTCACCATAAGGCGGCTGACCGCCACCCACCTGACCCAGCTCGCGCAACTCGGTGAAGAGGTTACGCACGGCCAGTTTGTCGCCCATGTTGCGCTCATCGAACTCGCGGCCACGCGGATCGAGGGCAGCCACGCCCTTCTTCACCAAGCGGTCGGCCAGCGGCACGTCGCTGCAGATCACCAGCTCACCCGGCAGCGCATGTTCCACCAGGTAGTCATCCGCTGCATCCGGGCCGCTGGGCACAACGATCAGCCGCACGCAGCTGTAGGCCGGTTTGACCTGCGCCTGTCCCGCCACCAACAGCACCTCGAAGCGCCGCTTCAAGGCGAACTTCACCACCTGATCCTTGGCTGCCTTGGGGCAGGCATCGGCATCAATCCAGACTCGCATCACCCTGCACTCTCCAGCGGCAGTAAAGCCGGCATGTTAAGCCATGCCGGCCACCACTGCGCTTTACGCCTGAGACAAACGGCGCCGCTCGCCCAGCCAGCTGCGCCCGTACAGCAGCGTAATAGCTGCCAGCGCCGCGGCCTGGGCCGCTAGGCTGTAGGCGTCGTCGTGAATACCCAGCCAGTCGAACTCAAAGAATGCCACCGGCCGCGTACCGAGCACTCCAGCTTCCTGCAGCGCCGCGACGCCATGGCCGGCGAATACCACCGAGAGCACACAGAGCAACACCGCATTGACACCGAAGAAGGTCGCCAGCGGCAGTTTGCGTGAGCCTCGCAGAATCACCCAGGCCAGCCCCAGCAGCAGAACCAAAGCCGCCGCCGCACCCGCCAGCACCATGCCGTGGCCTTGCGGACCGGCCTGCAGCCAGAGGGTTTCGTAGAAGAGGATGACTTCGAACAACTCGCGGTACACCGAGAAGAACGCCAGCACGGCAAAACCGAAACGCCCGCCACCGCCGACCAGGCTGCTCTTGATGTAATCCTGCCAGGCCGCCGCATGCCGGCGGTCATGCATCCACACGCCGAGCCAGAGCACCATCACGCTGGCAAACAGCGCAGTCACACCTTCGAGCAGTTCACGCTGCGCACCGCTGACATTGATCAAGTACGCCGCCAACGCCCAGGTGCCCGCGCCGGCCAGCAGCGCCAAGCCCCAGCCGATGTGCACGCTGCGCACCGCCTGTGGCTGCCCGGTGTTACGCAGGAAAGCCAGAATCGCCGCCAGCACCAGAATCGCCTCCAGTCCTTCACGTAGCAGGATCAGCAGGCTGGAGAAGAAACTCAGTGAGTCCGACAAGCAATCGCTGTCGAGCAACGCGGCAGACGTCGCCAGCTCGGCCTTGGCCTGCTCCAGCCGCTGCGCCGCCAGGGGCACCGACAAACCGTCCTGCAGCGCCTGGCGGTAAGCCATCAGCGCACGCTCGGTGGTCTTGCGCTGCACCGAGTCGAGGTTATCGAGGGCGCTTTCGACCAGCTCGAAGCCCTCCAGGTAAGCGCCAACGGACAGATCATAGGCCTGCTCGTGATCGCCCGCCCGGTAGGCTGCCAGGCTCTGCTCCAAGGTGGCGCGAGTGTGCTCGATCAACTGCAGCGGGCCGCGCTGTTGCACCGGAGGCTGAGCCCGCTGGATACGGAAGCGGGCAGCCGCCTCATCGCCCTGCTCGGCGGCCACTTCATCGGGGGTTGTGCCGGCCAATACCGCCATCGTGAACGGTGCGCCGGCGGCAAATGGCTCGGCACTGAAGCCGGCGATATAACTGGCCAGGTCCCAGCGCTGACGCTCATCCAACTGATCGGCAAAAGCCGCCATATCGGTGCCTTCGATGCCCAGACCGATGGTGTTGAACAGGTCATACAGGCTCAACCGGTTGAGCCGCGCCAGGTCGCGCAGGTTGGCTGGAGGCGGCTCTAGGCCGATACCGGCCGGCCCGTCACCTGCTCCGCTCTCGCCGTGGCACACGCTGCAGTGCTGGGCAAACAGCGGCGCGCCACGGCTAGGATCAGGGGTGATAGCTGGGGTCTGACTGACGCCATAAGCGCTGGCCAAGGTCGCGGCCAACTGCCGGGCCTGCAGGGCAACCTGGCCGCCGTCGACACGACCCTCAATGCCCTGGCGCAGACTGGCAACGCCCTGCTGCAACTCGGCTTGCTCGTTACGCGCTGGCAGCGCAACGATCAGCCCTTGCAGTACAGTAAGAAACTCAAGCTGCTCACGGTACTCACCGGAGTCGATCACCTGACCATTGGCCACGGTGGCCGGGTAGTCAGCGCCCAGGTAACCGAGCAGATGCAACGCTTGCGCCGCGCCGTCAATGGGCTCGGCCATAACAGCCAGGCTGCAGAATGCCAACACAGGCACCAGCAACCAGCTGCAGAAACGTAGTACGGAAGTCATATAGGAGTGGATCCCAAATGCGAATGGATGACATTCGATTGTTACCCTCCTAATGATTTTCCTCAACCTTTGATCGACCATGGCCTGCGACGGATCGTCGCAAGGATGCAGGAGTGATGCGATGACGTTTTGGCAACGCCTGGAAGAACCAGCGCATGTGGTGGTCTGCGGTGCCAGCCGGGGAATCGGCCTGGCCCTCACCGCGCAGCTGCTGGCGCGCGCTGATATTGCTGAAGTGTGGGCCATCGCCCGCCACGCCAACCAAGCCCCCGGCTTGCTTGAGCTGCAAGCGCAATACGGCCAACGCCTGCGCTGCCTGGATGTGGATGTGTGCGATGAACAGGCGCTGAGCGCGATGGCCATGCATTTACGTGCCGCCATGCCACGCCTGCACCTGTTGCTGTGTACCGTTGGTGTGCTGCAGGACGGCGCAGCGAAAGCCGAGAAGGGCCTGAACCAGATCACGCTTGAGGGGTTACTGGCGACCTTTCAGCGCAACAGCTTTGCGCCGATCCTGTTGCTCAAGCACCTGCTGCCGCTGCTGCGCGGTCAGCATGCCTGCACGGTGGCGGTGCTGTCGGCGCGGGTCGGCTCGATTGGCGACAATCGCCTCGGCGGCTGGTACAGCTACCGTGCCAGCAAGGCTGCGCTGAATCAGCTGCTGCACACCGCGAGCATCGAGCTGAGCCGCCTCAACCCCAACAGCTGTGTGCTCAGCCTGCATCCCGGCACCACCGACACCGAACTGTCGAAGCCCTTTCAGGCCAATGTGCCAGCCGACAAACTGTTTACCCCAAACTACTCAGCCGAATGCCTGCTTGCGCAGATCGAACAGCACGGTCCGGCGCAGACAGGCAGCTTCTGGGGCTGGGACGGCCAGCCGATTCCCTGGTAGCTATACCGGCGAAGATCAGACCGGCGCGCGCCGCACGCTGGCCAGCAGTGCCGCCGCGCCGACAAACAGCGCGCCGAATGTACGGTTCATCAGCTTCTGCTGACGTGGCGAACGCAGCGCGCCCAACACCCGGGCAGCCAGACCGGTGTAACCGGCCATAACAATCAGGTCGACGCAGATCATGGTCACCCCCATCACCAGGTACTGCATCAGCAGCGGTGCCTGCGGGTTAAGGAACTGCGGCAGCACCGCGAGCATAAAGACGATCGCCTTGGGGTTGCTGAAGTTGACCAGAAAGCCGCGCAGCACCAGGGTCAGCGGCCGGCCGATGGGGCGCTCGGTCTGCGCGGCCATATCACTGGGCAGCGCCTGCCACTGGCGATAGCCGAGGTACACCAGATAGACCACGCCAAACCATTTGATCAGGCTGAAAGCCAGCTCCGATGCCGCCAGAATCGCCCCAACACCGGCGGCTACGATGGCAATCTGCAAGGCCAGGCCCAGCTGCAGGCCCAGAGCATTCCAGTAACCACGCAAAAACCCGTATTGCAGCCCGGCCGACATCGAGGCAATCGCCCCGGCACCCGGCGACAGGCTAATGACCCAACAGGCCACAAAGAACGCAAGCCAGGTTTCCAGTGCCATGGCATTTCTCCATTAAACAAATGCGAAATAAAAAGGGGTAGGCCTTAGCCTACCCCTTGTCGATTGCCTCGCCCAGCCTGTGGCTTAGTTTGGCAAGTCCTTGCGCAACTGCACCGGCTCCGCCTCTTCTTCCTTGCGTGCACGAGCACGGGCGGTACGCATGCGGATATTGACGGCTTCCACCGCCAGCGAGAAGGCCATGGCGAAGTACACATAACCCTTCGGCACATGCACCTCGAAGGCTTCGGCGATCAACACGGTACCGACCACGATGAGGAACGAAAGGGCAAGAATCTTCAGGCTCGGGTGCTTGTCGATAAAGTCGCTGATAGTGCCAGCCGACAGCATCATCACGATCACCGAAATCACAATGGCTGCGACCATGACGGGCACGTTGTCGACCAAACCGACGGCGGTGATCACCGAGTCCAGGGAGAACACGATGTCGATGATCGCGATCTGCACGATGATCCCCATAAAGCCGTAGGTCTTGCCACCAACGGCTTGGGCTTCTTCTTCGCCTTCAAGGCTGTGGAAGATCTCCGCAGTACTCTTCCACAACAGGAACAGACCACCGAAGAACAGGATCAGATCACGCCCGGAGAAGCCCTGATCGAACACATGGAACAGATCGGCGGTCAGGCGCATCACCCAGCTGATCGACAGCAGCAGGAGAATCCGCGTGCCCATCGCCAGGGCCAGGCCGAAGAAGCGCGCCTTGGGTTGCTGATGCTTGGGCAGACGGCTGACCAGGATCGAGATAAAGATGATGTTGTCGATGCCCAGGACAATTTCCAGGGCGGTCAGGGTCAGAAACGCGACCCAGAGTTCAGGGCTGGCCAGCCATTCCATAGGAATCAGTTCTCGCTAGTACGTACAGGTGGGAGTTCGCCATTGCGCCAGCGGCGCACGGCTTTTTGAAAAAACAGGCTATTGGGAATCTGCACCCAGGCACCGGGGGCATCACCGCTGAGATCTTCCAGGGTGGTATAGAACAGGTTGATCGCCATCACCCTACCGCGCACTCCTGGCTTGTCGGCGCTTTCCAGCACTTCGACACAATCACCGATACGAAACGGCCCCATCGCGAAGATCAGCAACGCGCAGAACATGTTGGACAACACGCTCCAGATGGCGAAAAAGGCCACTGCAGCGACGGCGGCAAAGCCGGTCAGTGCGGTCCACAGCACCTGCGCGGAAACGCCCAGGCGCTCCAGCACCAACATAAAGGCGCTACCGAGAATCAGCCAGCGCAGCAGGCCGCGCAGCGGCATCAGCAACTCGGCCGGCAACTGCGGGTAGCGGTTACCGAGGCGGGTGATGCCACGGGTGAGAATGCGCTGAAACAACCAGGCCAGCAGCACAATCAGGATTACCTGACCGGTGCGCAGCAACGGCTCCTGCCAGGTCATCAACCATTCCAGCGTCGGCAGGGTGATGTTCAACTGGCGGCCTCAAGCTCGGCTTGCAGAGCTTCAAGGGTTTCCAGCGCGAGCATCCAGCGTTCTTCCAGATCGGCTTCGCGACTTTTCAGCTTGGCCTGTTCGGCCAGGGCGTCACGCAGCTCGTCCTTGCGCGCGGCCTCGTAGATGCCGCTGTCGCCCAGGCGCGCTTCGACGGCAGCGAGCTTCTCGTGCAACTGGCCCAGTTCTTTCTCCAGCTTTTCGGCTTCGCGCTTATGCGGCGCCAATTGCTGACGCAAAGCTGCTGCGGCCTGGCGCTGCACACGTTTGTCGGCTTTATCCGGGTTGCTTTCGCCACTGCTGGTCGGCGCCTGCCGCGTGCGGTAATCCACCAGCCAGCGGGCATAGTCTTCCAGGTCACCATCAAACGGCTGCACCTGACCATCGGCGACCAGCAGGAACTCGTCGGTGGTGCTTTTCAGCAGGTGGCGATCGTGGGACACCACCACCACTGCGCCGGAAAACTCCTGCAGCGCCATGGTCAGCGCCAGACGCATTTCCAGGTCGAGGTGGTTGGTCGGTTCATCGAGCAGCAGCAGGTTGGGCTTGCCCCAGGCAATCAGCGCCAAGGCCAGACGGGCTTTCTCACCGCCGGAGAAATTCAGCACCGGCTCGTCGCAACGCGGGCCGCGGAAGTCGAAACCACCGAGGAAGTCGCGCAGGGTCTGCTCACGCTCGGTCGGGGCCAGGCGCTGGAAGTGCAGCAATGGGCTGGCCTTGTCATCCAGGGCATCGAGCTGATGCTGGGCGAAGTAGCCGACCACCAGGTTCTCACCCCGTTGCAGATGGCCACTGATGGGCTGCAGTTCGTTCGACAGGTTTTTGATCAGGGTCGACTTACCCGCCCCGTTCGGTCCGAGCAGGCCCAAGCGCGCGCCGGGAGACAGGTTCAGTTTGACCTTCTCCAACACCACCTTGTCGCCGTAACCCAGACGGCCTTCGCTCAGACTGAGCAGCGGGCTGGAGATCTTGTCGGCCTCACGGAAGCTGAAGTCGAAGGGCGAATCGACGTGCGCCGCCGACAGCTCTTCCATGCGTTCCAGCGCTTTGATCCGGCTCTGCGCCTGGCGCGCCTTGGTGGCCTGGGCCTTGAAACGGGCGATGTACTTTTCCATGTGCGCGCGCTGCGCCTGCTGCTTCTCGTACGCCTGTTGCTGCTGCGCCAGACGCTCGGCACGGGTGCGCTCGAAAGCCGAATAGCCCCCGCGATACAGGGTCAGTTTTTGCTGATCGAGGTGGGCAACGTGGTCCACTACGGCATCCAGGAAATCGCGGTCATGGGATATCAGCAGCAAGGTACCGGGGTAACCTTTCAGCCAGCTTTCCAGCCAGAGAATCGCGTCGAGGTCGAGGTGGTTGGTCGGCTCATCGAGCAACAGCAAATCAGACGGGCACATCAACGCCTGCGCCAGGTTCAGGCGCATGCGCCAGCCACCGGAGAAGTCGCCGACGCGGCGATCCATCTGCGCACTGTCAAAGCCCAGACCGGCTAGCAGCTTGCGCGCACGGGCATCGGCGCTGTAGCCGTCGAGGGTGTCGAGTTCGGTGTGCAACCGCGCCACGGCGGCACCGTCATGCGCCGCTTCGGCCACAGCCAGTTCGGCCTGCACCTTGCGCAGTTGCAGGTCGCCATCGAGTACATAATCCACCGCCTGGCGCTCGACCGCGTCGATCTCCTGGCGCATATGCGCCACACGCCAATCGGCGGGGATCAGGCAATCGCCCGCGTCCGCACTCAGCTCGCCACGAAACAGGGCAAACAGGCTGGATTTGCCGGCGCCGTTGGCGCCGATCAGGCCGGCTTTGTGGCCGGGGTGCAGGGTCATCTCAGCGTCTTCTAGCAGACGCTGAGGGCCACGCTGTAAAGTCAGGTTCTGGAGTCGGATCATAATGGCGGCGGAGTCTACCAGAGTCCCTTTAGAGAAACCCGGAAAGCACCATGCCTACTGACCTGTGGCGATTCGCCGAAGCACTGTATCAACGCCCTGGCGTCGAGGCCGCGTGCCTGCTGTTGCAAACGCAAGGGGCGGACGTGTGCCTGCTGCTTTGCGCCGCCTGGCTGGAACGCCGGCAGATTATCTGCACCAACGAGCGCAGCGATGCGTTACGCAATATCGCGCAACCCTGGCAACAGCAGGTAGTAGTGCCGCTGCGCCAATTGCGCCAAAGCTGGCGCGAGCAAGCGCAGAGCGATCATGCCCTGGCGCAATTACGTGAACAGATCAAACAGCTGGAGCTGACCGCAGAGCGCGAGCAGTTGGAACGCTTGACAGCCTGTACTCAGAACTGGTCAAGCAACGCGGCGAACGCGCCGCTGAATTGGCTGGAAAAACTGGCTCCCCAGCAGTGCAACCGCGATGCGCTGCAAACGCTGCGCATCGCGGCGGCACACCTCAGCGCTTAAACAGCGCTGGGCGGAGTGCTGCCATTGCTGCCATTGCTGCCGGCAGGTGCGGCAGGCGCTTCGGCAACCACTGGTTTGGCAGCAGCGGGCTTAGCGGCCGCTTTCTTCACAACCGGCTTGGCTGCAGGTTTTGCAGCAGGCTTGCTGGCAGGTTTAGCCGCCGGAGCCTTTTTCACCGCAGGTTTAGCAGTTGCCTTGGCAGGCTGTACCACCGGCTTGCTCGCTTCAGGCTTGGCCGCGCTGGCTGCTGGTTTTTTTGCCGCAGGTTTGGCGGGTGCCTTGGCTGCTGGCTTAGCCGCGACGGGAGCCTTGCTGACAGCCTTGGCCTGGGCTTTCGCAGCAGGTTTGGCGGGCGCTTTAGCCGGGGCCTTGGCAGCTGGCGCAGCAGCTTTAGTAGCACGTTTAGCCGCTGGCTTGCTGGCTGCGGGTTTGGCCGGAGCTTTAGTTGCGGCTGGCTTGGCAGCCGGTTTGACCAGAGCGGCCTTAGCCGAACGGCTATCGAGCGCTTTGCCTACGGCTTCTTTAACCTTACCAACGCCCTGGGCCAGCTTCAGGCTTTCCTGTGCGTCGCGCTTAAGGCTGGCGATGTAGGTACGGGTTTCACTTTGGCGGTCTTTCAGGGTATCGAGCAATTGCTCCAGCTCAGCCACGGCTTCTTTACCTTTGGCCTGCGCCTTGGCTTTGCCGGCTACCGCTGAATCCTGCATTTTACTGCGGGCTTTATGCAGTTTTTCCTGGGCCTTGCCGCGTTGCTTTTCCAACTTGGCGAGCAACTTCTCGGCATCAACCAAAGCACGCGTGCAGGCATCTTCAAGATGCTCAAGCAGGCTGCTGGAAAGTTGCTGCAGCAGGTGCAGCGGGGTACTCACTGATTTCTTCTTTGCATTCTTTGTTGCCGACATGACACGCCTCCTGGCGGATGAAGATGGCGTCATACTAGACCTCCTTTTGTCCGCCTTGCCACCTCGCCGCACCTGGCTGGCATAATCGGCGCATCTTCGCCGGAGAACCCCCATGCCACGTTTTGCCCTGTTATTGCTCTGCCTGCTCGCGCCCTTGTCTCAAGCAGACGAGCACGCCCACGACCTGGCTTACAGCTTGGGGGTAAAACTCGGCGAGCGACTGCGCGACGAAGTACCGGATCTGGAACTGCAAGCGCTGCTCGATGGCCTGCGCCAGGCTTACCGCAATGAGCCGCTGGCAGTGGATGCCAAACGCATCGAAAGCCTGCTGGCCGAGCATGAAGCGCAACTGGCTAACGCGCCTGAGCGCGTTGAAAAAGCCAAGACGGCCGAACAGCGCTTTCTCGCCATGGAAAAAGCCAAGGCCGGTGTACGCGTACTGCAGGATGGCGTATTGATGCAGGAGCTGCGCGCCGGCAATGGCCGCAAACCAGGCCCGAAGGATCGTATTCAGGTGCGCTATATTGGCTTCTTGGCGGATGGCAGCCAGTTTGATGAAAGTCAGACTGCGCAGTGGTTTCGCTTAGACAGCGTGATCGCAGGATGGCGCAGTGCGCTGCAGCAGATGCCAGTCGGCGCACAATGGCGTTTGGTGATTCCATCGGCGCAAGCGTATGGCGAAGAAGGTGCGGGGGATTTGATTCCACCCTACTCGCCCCTGGTGTTCGAGCTGGAATTGCTCGACACCAAGGAGTAACGCGTCGGCGTATCAGAGGGCAGGCGTGGCCTGTTCCTGATGGGCGTTATGCAGGACTTCGATCAAGCAGTCCTCCAGCTCAAACCGCTCGTGCAACAACTGCCCCAAGCGTTTCAGCTCGTCGATCAGCGAGACCGAGTCATGGCAATCGCCATTGTCACAACGGTCGTTGAACGCCAGCGCCACTTCGGTGATGACCTCAATGCGCGGGTAAATCTGCTTGGCCAAATCGAGGCCACGCTGGTCACCAAAGGCCTTGGCTTCGCTGGTCAACTGTTCGTACACCTCGAAATGGCCAGCGGACACATAGTCAACCAGGATTTCGCAGAAGTGCTGCAGCGGCTCTGCGTTGGCGCTTGGAGCTTGCGGTGAACTGTTGATGGCCGCGTAGGCACTCACCAATTCCTTGCGCTCTTGCAGCCAGCGGTCGATCAGCAGGTGAACTCCACCCCAACGTTCCTGGGCGTTCTGACAACTCTCGAGCATGATGACCTCTACTTCCCTATTGCTATTAGTGTTGTACGCCCGCATCGAGACAGTTTTTTGTCAGTCCGTGCAAGGTCTGGGAAGACAGCCGCGAAACGGCAACTTTCCGGCGGTATCTGTGAGCCAGATTATTCCCGCCGGCCTGGGCCTTCAAGGTAGCGCCGGAGAAAATTTCATACAAGCGTTTAACCGGCGACTATTCGGCTTTACCCGCCACGGCGGGCTTGTAAAAGCTCAGGGTGACCTGACCCAGATCGATCCCCCACTTCGACATCCGTGCGCGGTTGAGCATCACCTGACCATCCATCAGGAACATCCAGTCATCAAAATCAACCACATAGGTTGAGTCATCGACCTTTAGCCGCAGTTTGTAACGCCAGTGCAAGGCGTTGCCGGCCACTTCACCGATAGCCTCGCCAACCACATCGTCTGCCGTGCCACGCCAGCTGCCGTCAGCCTGTTTTTTAAGGGTCCAGACGCGCCGCTCGGTGCTGCCATCGCTGTAGGTAAAGCGCTCATCCAGCACGCCTACATCGCCATCCCAGGTGCCGGTCATGGCCACATGGAAGCGCTTGACCACTTCGCCGGAGCGGTTCTGGAACATCCCCCAGGCCTGCATATCACCCTTGAAGTAATCGCTCAGCTCTAGGCGCGGCTGCTCATTGGCGTAATCACTCACCTGCGGGCCGGCGCACCCTAGCAACAGTGCCATCAGACAACCCATCAACAACGTTCGCATAAGCACCTCGGGCAACAGTTATTCAGTTCTCAACGGACAAGGCCGGCGTGCACAAACGTGCGTCGAGCAAGCGCAGGCCTTCCTGATACAGGCTATTGCTGCGCTCCAGCTCACCCAGTTGCGCCAAGAGACGAGCCAGCTCGGCACATGTTTCCGGGTGACGCTGAAAGGCCAGACTGGTTTCCAGATAATCCTTGGCCTTGCCCCATAATTGACTGTGCAGGCACAACCGCCCCAACGTCAGCAACAACCCGGCATCCTGCGGGTGTTGCTTCAGCCATGCTTCGGCGGCTTGCAGCTGCTTGCCCAAATCACTGCCTCGCAGCAAGCCGTACAGGCGCACCAGAGCGGTGTCGTAGTGCTGTTTCAAGTAAGAGCGCAGCAGCGCTTCAGCCTCAGCTTCCGCACCCAACAGGCGCAGTTGCTCGGCGTAAATCGCCAGCAGTTCGGGCTCCTGATGCTGTGCGGTTGGCATGGCCTGCCATGCGTGCTGCAACGCCAGCAGTGCGGCAGGCGCCTCGCCATCAGCCGTCTGCGCAGCTTGCAACAAGCGGCCACGCCAGGCCTGACGCTCAAGCTCGCTCAACTCGGCATTGCCCAGGGCTTTCTCCTTGCGCAACTCTGGCAGCAGGCCGAGCAACGCTGACCAATCGCCCGCCTGCAGATACAGCTGCTGCAGCTGACGCAAGACTAGGTGATGGTGCGGATGACGCGAGCGCATGACCTGCAGGGTATCCAGCGCATCCGCCGTCTGGCCGCGCGCCAGCTGTAATTCGGCGTGCTGCAGCGCAATCGCCAGCTCAGCCTGCGGCTGGCGATTGAGCGCCTGCTCCAACAAGTCATCGCTATCACTGTGATGCCCCAGCTGATGCGCAGCCTGCGCGGCGCCGAGGTAGTAGCTCAACGGTTGCGGCGAGTCGTTGGCCGCCTGTTTAAGATGACGCAAAGCACGTGCCCAGCGACCTTCGGCAAGATCGAGAAAGCCCTGCTCAGACGCCAGCCGCACGCGACGACGTTTGTGCAAGCGTGACCACGGGTTGAGCAGGCCCCCCGATGTCACCAGCAACCTCACGCTCAATCGCAGCAGATAAACCAGCAGCCAGAGCGCCAGCGCAAGAGCGACAAATGCCCACAGGCTGGACTCATATCGAAAGCCCTGGAAAGCAATCAGTACATAGCCCTTGTGCTCCGCCAGCGGCAGACCGAACAGCACCAGGCTGGCGACACCAACAACCAGCGCCAGGATCAGCAGCAACCAATAGAAGCGCTTCATTGCAGCGCCTCCTGCAGTTGCGCCTCAACATCATCGGTGGCAGCAGCGGCGGGCTCAGCATCGACCTGCTGCTGGCTGCGCGCGGCCTGCTTGGCCTGGAGATAGGCTTGCACGGCATTCAGCGTCTGGCTGAGGTCCGGTGGCGTCACTGCAATCGGGCGCTCAGCTAATTCATCAATGCGCGCACGCAGGGCGCGGCTGTTGGGGTTGTCCACATCGAAGTGCGCGTCCAGCACCTCACGCGCCTGCTGCAGGGCTTGCTGGTACACCGCCGTCTGACCGTGCAGTGCGCCCCACTGCGCCTGCTCCAGTGCCAGACTGAGAGCCAGACGCACTTGGGTCAGGCTCTGCCCGGCGAGCACAGGGCGGATATTGCGGTCGGCGTTGAAATCGATACGGAAGTATTCCGACAAGGTCTGCAGGCCGCGCTGCCACCACTGCGGCTCCATGACACCTTCGTCAGCCAGCTCGCTGAGCACACCGCCCTCACCGCTGAAACTCGGGGTCAGGGCATTGAGTTGTGCCACCTGATCGCGCAGAGCGCCCAGTTGCAGAAACAGCCCGGTACGGTCTGGGTTGGCGGTCGAACGCAACGCTTGCAGGCTCTTGGCTAATTGCTCGCGGGCAGCAAATGCGGCGGGATCATCCTGTTCGTGGAGGATTTCATCGGCAGCCTGCACCAGCGCGGTGGCGCTGTTGATGTCCTGCAACGCTGACAGGCGCAGGCTGGCCAGGCGCAGCAGATGCTCGGCCTCGGCCAGGCGCCAATCCTGCCGGCTGGCACCCAGCACGGTTTCCAAGCGCTGGTTGAGCAGCTGCTGGTCGCCCTGCAGCTGTGCCAACAGGCGGCGACGGGTTTCCAGCTCCTCGACACTGGGCAGCTGATCGAGGCGAGCCTCTAATTGCTTACCCGTCTGCGCCAGGCTTTGCGCTTCACTGCGCGCGTCCTGCAACTGGCCTTGCTGTTGTTGCTCGCGAGCGTCCAGCGCCTGCAACTGCCAAAGCCCCCAACCGCCTGCACCGGCACCGGCCGCCGCAACCAGTAAAGCCAGCAGTGCCAGGCCGTTGCCACGCGAAGCGGGTTTGCCCGCAACCGCTGTGGGTGTAACGGGTTTCGCCGCAGCCTGCACAGGCTCGGACGGCTGTTGGCTCACATCGTGATCCTGCGGGGCTTGCTCTTTCGGAGTAGTTGCTTCGCTCACGTATCCATCCTTTGCGTCAGAGATCGGGGCAGGTTGCGCCTGCAAGGCTGCCAGCAACGCCGCGGCACTCGCGCCGCGGCAGTCCACAACAAATTGTGCACCTGCCGCACGGGCCATTTCGGCCACTCGCGGGCTGGGTACAAACAAGGGTAGCTGGGTCAGCTCGGCCCAAGCTTCAGCGGCCAGCTCGCGCAAATGCACAAAGCCCTGCCCACTGCTGACCACCAGCGCGTTCAGGCGTTCAGCTTGAATGCGTTCGGCGAGCGCAGCCGGCGGATAATCCGGCAGCACCCGGCGATACAGTGGCAGATAGTCCACCTGCACGCCTTGGCCGCGCAAGCGCTCGGCAAGTAACTCTCGGCCACCCTCGCCACGCAGGATCAACACCCGTGGACTGGCGGTCGCCGTCAACGCCTGCTGCAGTTGCGGCAGGGCGAGCAGCGCCTCGCTGTCATCGGCCTGCTCTGGATAGTGCACCTGCAGGCTTCGCTCGCGGAGAATTTGCGCAGTGGCTGCACCGACGCTGAACCAGGGCTGCTCGGCAGACACTGGCGTTTGGTAGCGATCCAACAGATCAAGCACCAGCCGCGCCGCCGGCTTGCTCACCACGATCACCGCGCTATAGCGCTGCAGATCGACAAGCGTGGCGCGCTGCTCGGCACTCTCGCTCAGCGCCTCAATGGCCAACAACGGCAAGCTGCTGCTGTAGATGCCCTGCTCGGCCAAGGTTGCCGCCAGCGCGGCCGACTCCTGGGCCGGTCGCGTCAGCAGCAAACGCCAGCCCGTCACTCGGCAGCGGCCTCGCCGTAAACGGCTTGCAGAATGGCCGCAGCTCCCTGGGCCAGCAGGGCTTCAGCCACCTGCACACCCAGCTGTTCGGCTTGCGCTAGCGGGGCACGGTTTTCCGCCCGCAGCAGCAAACCGCCATCCGGCTGGCCGACCAGGCCGCGCAACCACAGCTGCTCGCCCTCGAGCACCGCGTAGCAGGCGATTGGCACTTGGCAGCCGCCGTTCAGATGCTTGTTCAGTGCGCGCTCGGCGGTCACCCGCAGTGCGGTATCACGGTGATGCAGAGGCGCCAGCAGGGCATGGATCTCGCTGTCGGCCGTGCGGCACTCGATGCCCACCGCGCCCTGACCACCCGCTGGCAGGCTGTCTTCAGCGCTGATCGAGGAACGGATGCGCGCTTCGAACCCAAGGCGAATCAGGCCGGCTGCAGCAAGGATAATGGCGTCGTACTCGCCGGCATCCAGCTTGGCCAGACGGGTGTTGACGTTGCCACGCAGGAACTGGATTTTCAGATCCGGGCGGCGCGCCAGCAGCTGGGCCTGACGGCGCAGACTGGAGGTGCCGACCACGCTGCCTGCGGGCAAGGCATCGAGGCTGGCATAGGTGTTGGAAACGAAGGCATCGCGCGGATCTTCACGCTCGCAGATGCAGTACAGGCCCAGGCCTTCGGGGAAGTCCATCGGCACATCCTTCATCGAATGCACGGCGATGTCGGCCTGGTTCTCCAGCATCGCGGTTTCCAGCTCTTTGACAAACAAGCCCTTGCCGCCAATTTTCGCCAGCGGCGCGTCGAGCAGCTTGTCGCCACGGCTGACCATGGGCACCAGGCTGACCTTGAGGCCAGGATGCGCCTGTTCCAAGCGGGCTTTGACGTGTTCGGCCTGCCACAGGGCCAGGGCACTTTTACGGGTGGCGATGCGGATTTCGCGAGACATGGGCAATTCCAGAAAACGAACTGCCGGGGATAATAACAGGCTGGCCCAGATCAGGCCTGCGACCCTAGCTGCTAAAGCTCCTTAGCAACCAGTATCGGATCTGGCGAGCTAGAGTGAGACAAGGCGGAAACAGGCGAGGAAGCGGAGTTTACTGTTGTAAATGAGCATTCCGAGCCTGTTTCCAACGTAGGATCGCCGACGCGCAGCAGATCCAGCAAGAACGCTAAAGGTTGTGCATCAGCTTGCGCACCCCGGCCACATGCCGGCGGCTGACAATCAGCGCTTCCTCGTTCATGCCCTTGAGGAACAGCTGGAAATGCCCAAGCGGCGTGCGTTGCAGACGTTCAATGCGCTCACGAGCAACCAGCGCATTGCGGTGAATGCGCACAAAGCGATCACC
This sequence comes from Pseudomonas sp. WS 5011, assembly GCF_012985775.1. Classification (NCBI taxonomy): domain Bacteria; kingdom Pseudomonadati; phylum Pseudomonadota; class Gammaproteobacteria; order Pseudomonadales; family Pseudomonadaceae; genus Pseudomonas; species Pseudomonas sp. WS 5011. The sequence continues at coordinate 48,333 of NZ_JAAQXA010000012.1, read as the reverse complement.
AAACTCGTCTTCCAAGGCTTTCAGCGGCTCATCCAGCAGCACTTCACCGCCCGCATGACGCAGGGTTACGTATTTATGGTCGGCAATAAAGTAGATCACCTGATCCAGCGGAATCAGCTCGATGCCTTTGCGGGTGCGTGCACTGATGTGGCTGCGCGGGCCGCCACCGCTGTCTACTGCAGGACGGGTCAGGGCGGCGAGTTGCACTCGGTTGGGCCGCTCGGCTTTCTTCAGCGCCTCACTGAGGCTTTCTGCGCGCACCGGTTTGACCAGATAGCCAACGGCGCTGACCTGAAAGGCTTCCAAGGCAAATTCATCATGAGCGGTGCAGAAAATCACGGCTGGCGGCGCCTCGCGCTCACATAGCCTTGCTGCCACCTGCAAGCCATCCAGGCCCGGCATGCGGATATCCAGCAACACCACATCCGGCCTCAGGCTGTCGATCAGGCTCAGGGCCTCCTCGCCGTTGCTGGCTGCGGGTTCAAGCACGCGATAGCCATCGAGTTCGCCCACCATGCGGCTTAGGCGCTCTCGGGCCAGGGGTTCATCATCGACAATCAGGACATTCATAATGCACGGGCTTCCTGCTTGGGTCTCGCACAAGGATAGCGTAGACAAGTGAAGTGGCGTCCGTCACGGCGCTCTACGCTGAGACTGGCCCGCGGCCCGAAAAGTGCCACCAGCCGCGCATCGATATTGGTCAGCGCCTGATGGGTACCGCGCGACGGCGGCTCCTCGCCTAGTTGTTCGTATGGATTGCTCACGCACAGCTGGAATACCCCATCGTGATAACTTGCTTCGACCCGCACCAGGCCACCCTCAATGCGCGGCTGAATGCCGTAGATCAAGGCGTTTTCCAGTAAAGGCTGCAACGTCAGTTGTGGAATCGGCAGATCGTCCGGCACATCAACAATCTCCCACTGCAACTGTAGACGCTCGCCGAGCCGATAGCGCTCAATCGATAAATATCGTTGCGCCAGCTCCAGCTCTTCACGCCAGGGCACCAGACTACCGGGCTTGGCCAGGCTGGCACGGAACAAGTCGGAGAGATCGAGCACCGCCTGCTCGGCCTTGTACGGATCGACCACCACCAGGCTGGCGATGCTGTTCAGGCTGTTGAACAGAAAGTGCGGGCGGATGCGCGCCTGCAACGATTCGATGCGCGCGCGCAGCTCGGCCTGCTCCTGCTTGCGCCACTGGCTCTGCAGGTAGAAATAGCGCAGCAGCAACGCCGACATGATCAGGCTGATCAAGGCATGGCGCAGATACAGGTTGACCTCGCCGGTACGCGGCAACGGCCCACCCAGCTCGTAATAGTCCGCCACGGCAGTACAGATCAGACTCAGGGTGACCACAATCGCGCAGCACAAGGCGCCGGCCGTAGCTGCCGGCATGCGCGCCATCAACGGGCGCAGGCGGCACAGCACGGCAGCCGAGAGCAGCACAATCCACTGCACAAACAGCGACGTCAGCGCCAGGCGCACCCAATCGAAGCCCGGCAGCATCGGCTCGGACAACACCAGCACCAGCACCAACAACTCAGCCAGCAGCACCATGCTCAGCAGCGCTTCTGGCTGGCAAAGCTCGGGCACAAAGAAGTCATCGACCAGTGGTGGTTGTTTTTCTGATGAAGCGCTTTTTATTTTCATCGCCGCAGTTTCCGCGTGAGCCACGCCAGCAGCAAGATAGACAGCTGCGACCGGGCAAAATAAAGCACCGAAATGCGCCCGCCGCGATAAAACTGTGAACGGCGCAACATTGCTCTAGTGCAGCCTAGCTGCGCCCACCGACAAAGCGACGCGGCGAATTTGCCGGCCAGCCTGTTATTATCGGCGCACTTTTCCGTCTTGCCGGCCGCCCCAGCGCGGCCAGCCCGTTTTAGCGCACCAGCCGAGCGAAGCCCATGAGCACTGAAAAAACCAACCAATCCTGGGGCGGCCGCTTCAGCGAGCCAGTCGATGCCTTTGTTGCCCGCTTTACCGCCTCCGTCGAATTCGACAAGCGCCTGTATCGCCACGACATCATGGGTTCCATCGCCCACGCCACCATGCTGGCCAAGGTCGGCGTGCTGAATGATGCCGAGCGCGACGCCATCGTCGACGGTCTAACGCAGATTCAGGGCGAGATCGAAGCCGGCCAGTTCGACTGGCGCGTCGACCTGGAAGATGTGCACATGAACATCGAAGCGCGCCTGACCGACCGCATCGGCGTGACCGGTAAAAAACTGCACACCGGGCGGAGCCGCAACGACCAAGTAGCTACCGATATCCGCCTGTGGCTGCGCGACGAGATCGACCTGATCCTGGCCGAGATCACCCGCCTGCAGCAGGGTTTGCTGGAGCAGGCCGAGCGTGAAGCCGAGACCATCATGCCCGGCTTCACCCACCTGCAAACCGCCCAGCCAGTGACCTTCGGCCACCACCTGCTGGCCTGGTTCGAAATGCTCAGCCGCGACTACGAGCGCCTGGTCGATTGCCGCAAACGCACCAACCGCATGCCGCTCGGCTCGGCGGCGCTGGCCGGCACCACTTACCCGATTCAGCGCGAAGTCACTGCTCAGTTGCTGGGTTTCGACGCCGTTGGCGGCAACTCGCTGGATGGCGTGTCGGATCGCGACTTCGCCATCGAATTCTGCGCTGCAGCCTCGATTGCCATGATGCACCTGTCGCGCTTCTCCGAAGAGCTGGTGCTCTGGACCAGCGCGCAGTTCCAGTTTATTGATCTGCCGGACCGTTTCTGCACCGGCAGCTCAATCATGCCGCAGAAGAAAAACCCCGACGTACCGGAGCTGGTGCGCGGCAAGACTGGCCGGGTATTCGGCGCGCTGATGGGCCTGCTGACCCTGATGAAAGGCCAGCCGCTGGCCTACAACAAGGACAACCAGGAAGACAAAGAACCGCTGTTCGACGCCGCCGACACCCTGCGCGACTCGCTACGCGCCTTTGCCGACATGATCCCGGCGATCAAACCCAAGCACGCGATCATGCGTGAAGCTGCACTGCGCGGCTTCTCCACCGCCACCGATCTGGCCGACTACTTGGTACGCAAGGGCCTGCCGTTCCGCGATTGCCACGAAATCGTCGGTCATGCGGTGAAATACGGCGTCGAGTCCGGCAAGGATCTGGCCGAGATGAGCCTGGAAGAACTGCGCCAGTTCAGCGAACAGATCGAACAGGACGTGTTTGCCGTGCTGACGCTGGAAGGCTCGGTCAATGCTCGCAACCATATCGGCGGCACCGCACCGAATCAGGTAAGAGCAGCGGTGGCGCGCGGCCAGGCGCTACTCGCCTTGCGCTAAACCCTACGGGCGCGACCCCGTCGCGCCCTTATTCGCTGCCGGCATAAGACCTGAACTGACAATGCCAAAAAAACAGCGTCAATTTGCAAACAGCCCTGCAAAATGCGAACAAACCCGCCGCCAGCCGCTGGCGTACTCTTTCCTGCAGGCCAAATACTTTCCTCCACGCCACCAGACACTCGTCTGCGCACTGGAGAAAGCCATGAAAATCTTCCAACGCTTACTCGCAAGCATCGGCACGCTCACCCTCGCCGCCTGCGTCAGCGCTACACCCATCGTTATTCCCAGCCAGGCAAGCTGGCACTGGCAACTCAGTGGCAAACTGAAAACCCCCGAGCGCCAGGTTTACGACATTGACCTGTTCGACACCTCAACAACCACCATCACCAACCTGAAAGGCCAGGGTCGTATCGTGGTCTGCTATTTCAGCGCAGGGAGCTGGGAAGACTGGCGCAGTGATGCCGCCCAATACCCTAAAGAAGCGCTGGGTGCACAACTGGACGGCTGGCCGGGCGAACGCTGGCTGGATATCCGCCATCCCGCTGTTCGCACACTCATGGCCAAACGCATACGTTTGGCGGCCGAAAAAGGTTGTGATGCTGTCGAACCGGACAATGTGGACGGCTACAGCAACGGCAATGGCCTGGGGTTGAGTGAGGCAAACCAGATCGACTACAACCGCTGGTTAAGCCAGCAAGCGCATGAGCATAACCTGGCAATTGCATTGAAAAATGCAGTTGAGTTGATCCCCGCCCTGGTCGATGACTTTGACTTTGCCCTCAACGAAAGTTGCTATGCCTACAAGGAGTGCGAGGCGTACCGTTTATTCAGGCAGCAGGGCAAAGCTGTTTTCATCGCGGAATACCGCTCTCACAACAGCAACATGTGCAGCAAAGCTTCCGCCTCTGGTTACCAGTTGCAGTTCTTCAAGCGCGCCTTGAACGCCGTGGGCTCACCCTGCAAGTAATAGTCCCGCGCGAAAAACAGCGTACTGGCGTCTAGCGCTGCACACCCGTATGCGGTGATCGCCCGATCACCGCAACCCACCGCGCTGAATGTGCGTGCACCCGTGCATCAGCATTGACGCTGGCGATGCCTGCCCGCAAAAGCAATTCATCCACGCTCTGCCTGCACCCGGTCACTCGCCTTTACGCCCACACATGGCACACTGTAGGCCCCACCAAGGAGCCGCACATGAGCGAGCAAGAAGACGAAGATTTTGCCCAGGACACCCTGATCCAGGCCATCGAAAACCAGCTGGAAGCCGGCGAACCGGCCTTCGTCCAGGCGGTGCTGAACAAGCTGAGTCTGGTCGGTTACGAGCGCGACGAGATTATCGAGCTGATGGCCCTGGTGCTGGCCGATGAAATTGACGTCATGCTGCGCGATGACCGCCCCTTCGATCTCGCCCGCTATGAGCAAGGCCTGCGCGCCCTGCCCGAGTTGCCCGAACAGGCACCGTAATCAGCGCCGAAAAATTTACCCCACAGCACGCCAACTTCTGGCAGCATCAGGTCACAGCAGACTGCCTGGCGCTTCACTACACTGCTTCGCAGGCTGCCTGTTGTTTCAGCCGATTTACCGCAGCGGGTGCTGCAGCCGCCGGCCGCAGCTCACTAAAACAAGAAGCTGGAGTACTTATGGCCTTTACCCCTGAACTGATTGCCGAACTGGAAATCCTCGCGCTGTTTAACCTGGGCACCACTCAGGAAGGAATCAAGGTTCACCACACTGCCACCCCCTCGGCGATTGCCGCTGCCCAACGCCTGCATGACAAAGGCCTGATCAACCAGCCAGACGGCGGTTATCTGACCAGCCTGGGGCTCGACGCCGCCGAACACGCGCAAGTTCTGCTGACCATTCTCAATGTGACTGAAGCGGCCTAAGAAGCACCTGAAAACCTCGCTCACTGGCCCAACCGAAACGGCTTCTAAGACAACCCAGCCTGCGTCGCAACGGCTTTCTCAAGCTGCCCGTGACGCAGGCGATAACCCTGTATCCGCCGCCGTCCGCCAGCCGCCTGGCCAGGCATGATCACGCACCGCCCTGCAGAGCCTGAGCATGAGCCGTACCGAGGAAATTCGCCCAGACATTGAAGACGGTATCGACCGCAAGGTACTGACGCAGCTGCGTGCGCGCTTCCTCAAACTCAACCAAGGCCGCCTGCAACGCGCCATGCAGGCGCTGTCGACGCGCCAGCAACTGGTGCTGAAGCTGTTACCACTGCTGTTCCACGTCAATCACCCGTTGCTGCCCGGCTACGTTTCCGGCCTGACCCCAGCCGGCCTAAGCGGCTTTGAACCGGATGACGAACTGTTGTCCGAAGTGCAGCGCCTGACCCGCTCGTTCGCCTACAAGCCCTACCGCGGCAAACAGACACTGCCAATCCACGGCCTGTTTTTGATGGGCAGCCTGGGTACCGTGGCTCAGGCTGAGCAAAGCGACATGGACCTATGGGTGTGCCACGCCAGCGACCTCAGCCCGCAACAGCTGCATGAGCTGAACAAAAAGTGCGCGCTGCTGGAAAGCTGGGCGGCCACCTTCGGCGCAGAAGCGCATTTCTTCCTGATTGATCCCGCGCGTTTCACCCAAGGCGAACGCGAGGCGCAGTTGACCTCGGACGACTGCGGCACCACCCAGCACTATCTGCTACTCGACGAGTTCTACCGCACTGCCATCTGGCTCGGCGGGCGTACGCCGCTGTGGTGGCTGGTTCCGGTATATGAAGAACAGCGCTATCAGCACTACACCAGCACCCTGCTAGCCAAGCGCTTTATCCGCGCCGAGGACGTGCTCGACCTCGGCCATCTGGCGCGCATTCCGCCGGAAGAATTTATCGGCGCCGGCATGTGGCAATTGTTCAAGGGCATCGAGTCGCCCTACAAGTCGGTGCTCAAGCTGCTGCTTACAGAGGTTTACGCCAGCGAACACCCAAAGGTCGAGTGCCTGTCGCTGCGCTTCAAGCAGGCGGTGTTCGCCAATCGCCTGGATGTCGATGAGCTAGACCCCTATATCGTGGTCTACCGGCGCCTGGAGGAATACCTCAAGGCCCGTGGCGAGCATGAGCGCCTGGAGCTGATCCGCCGCTGCCTGTACCTCAAGGTCGATAAGAAGCTCAGCCGCCCACCGCGCAATAACCGCAAAAGCTGGCAACGTCTGCTGCTGGAGCGCCTGACCCGCGACTGGAACTGGGACAGCCGCCAACTGGCGATGCTCGACAGCCGCAGCCAGTGGAAGGTGCGCCAAGTCAGTGCCGAGCGGCGCATGCTGGTCAACGAGCTGACCTACAGCTACCGCTTTCTCTCCGAGTTCGCCCGCAGCGAACACGCGGGCAGCTCGCTCAACAGCCGCGACCTGGGCATCCTCGGCCGCCGCCTGTATGCCGCCTTCGAGCGCAAGGCGGGCAAGATCGAATTTATCAATCCAGGCATTGCCCCGGACCTCGCCGAAGACACCCTGACCCTGGCGCAGAACCCCAGCCCGGACGAGCCCAATGAAACGCTGTGGGCGCTCTACAGCGGCAGCGTCAACGCTCAGGACCTGGAAGACTTTTCACCGCTCAAACGCTCGCGCGAGCTGGTTGAACTGCTCGCCTGGTGCCAGCGCAATGGCGTAATCGACAACAGCACACGGCTGTCTTTGCACCCAGGCGCCAGTGACCTGACCGAGTATGAGCTGTCCAACCTGCTCAACAGCTTGCAGCAGGTGGTGCCATTGCCCTTGCCGGCTGTCGATGAGGCGGCGCTGCTCAGCGCCAGTGTAGCCAGCGAGGTGCTGCTGCTGGTCAACGTTGGCGTCGACCCGCTCAGGCAGTTCAGCCAGATGAACATGCACATGACCACCGAGCGCACCGATGCACTGGGCTATTCCGGGGTGCGCGAGAACCTGATTCTGACCATCGACCAGGTCACCCTGAACAGCTGGAACGAGCTGCTGGTGACCCGCTATGACGGCCCACATGCGCTGCTCGACTGCCTGCGCGACTTCCTCAACGCCCTGCCCGCCCGCGGTAGGAAGCCGAACCTGCGCGTACGCTGTTTCTGCCGCAACCGCGCCACGGCGATTGCCGAGCGGGTGGAAGAGCTGTTCCGCGAAACCCTGGGTAGTTTCAGCAGCGATCAGGCCAACCGCTACCTGCTGCAGATCAAACAGCAGTATCACCTGCTCGAATTGAAACCTGGCCATGTCAGCCACACCAGCCTGAAAGACCTACCCACCCTGATCGAGCACCTGGGTGAGGAGCTGCCCGGCTACAGCGAACTGCACCTGGACCGCAGCGCCCTGGAAGGGGAAGACCTGGCGCTGATTCTGCCCGTGGGACGGCCGCAGTGCATTCAAGTGTTCTACCGGTTGAATGAAGCCAGCGCCACGGCTGAGCTGAGCGTGCTCGATGAACACAACGCCCTGTGGCGCCAGCAGATGCCGTTCCGCGATGAGCAGAGCCTGCTGACCCCGCTGCAACGTTTTCTGCAATCGGTGCTGTACCGGCGCAACGCCTTGCTGCCGCTGGATAACCTGCCGGCGCATCAGCCGCTGGAGGTGCTGTATTACCAGGTGCTACCGGACGCACCTTTGCGCGCCCAGCGTTTGGAACGCCGGCCGCCGCCACTGTCACCGATCAGCCACCCATTCTATGACGTACAGGCCATCGTCGAACCTGGCGATGGCAAGCGCTCACACGTCACCCTGTACTGTAATCACCGCGAATTTTCCGAGCTGGAGTACGCTGGCGACCTATACGCCGCCGTGGCCCAGCACATCCTCGCGCAGCGCCGCGATGGTGCGCGCTACCCCTGCTACATCACCGACCTTGATCTGTCGGCAGTGCTGGGCGAAGGGCACATGCAGAGCGTGCATTACCTACGCTACAAGAGCCGCTTGGAGGCGGCACTCAATCAAGCCCTGCAAAAGGCCTGACCGGCCTACTCAAGCGCGGCTGTATTCACCCGCCGCTTCCGGCTGATATTCCACCGCCAGCAGGGTCAGCTTGAGCACTTTGCCGCCGGGCGCGGCCCAGTCGATATGCTGACCCACGGACAGCCCCAGCAGGGCCGTGCCGACCGGCGCCAGCACCGACACACAGCCTTCGCCGCCGGCGTCCTGCGGGTAAACCAGGGTCAGGTGGTAATCCTTGCCGCTGCTTTCCTCACGGCAATGCACCCGCGAATTCATGGTCACCACCCCGGCCGGCACCTCGTCGTGGCCAACCACATCGGCGCGGTCCAGTTCGGCCTGCAACGCGATGGCACTGGGGCCGAAGTCGTCCAGGCTGTCGAGCAGATGCTCCAGGCGCTGCAGGTCAAGACGGGTGATGGTGAGCGAAGGTGCGCTGGTCATGGTGCGGGTATGTCCCCTTTACGGATCGTGAAAAAAGCAAAACCCCATCACTAAGACGGGGTTTTGCAAGGCTTGGGCTGACCGTACCACAGCTAGTCAAATAAACAAGACCGCCCGGTCAAGGTGCCGCGCTACGCTGTTGCAAGCGCGCTTCAGCAGCCGCGCAGATGCTGCGTTTGCCCGCCATATCGGCTTTGCCCCAGTCGAGAATCTCTTGCAGCGAACGGCCACAGCCCAGGCAGATATCCTGATCATCCAGACAACACTGGCGACGGCAGGGCGAGGCGATCTCCTGGCCCGCGCCGTCAGAGTTCTTCGAACTCAAGGTCGGCACCGGATTGTTCCAGGGTGATACGCGCCAGCATTTCGCCCAGCTGCTCGTCGCTGCTGTCGCAGATCCAGCGCTCGCTGGCCTGGTCGTAATCGAAGTGGAAGCCGCCCGAACGCGCCGCCAGCCACAGCTGACGCAGCGGCTCCTGACGACTGAAGATCAGCTGAGTGCCGTTTTCAAAACGCACAGTCAGCACCCCGGCGGAGTTTTCCAGGTCGAGGTCCAGGTCGCTGTCATCGAAGATATCTTCCACCGCCTGCTGGGTGGCATCGACCAGATCGTGAAAGCGGGCTTCGGTCAAACTCATTACGACTTACCTCAAAAAATTCAGCGACTGCAAAAGTCTTGGGCTGCGGTGATTAATGTTCTTTCAAGCTACGGCGATATTCGCCCGGGCTTTGCCCGGTCCAACGACGAAACGCGCGGGCCAGTGAACCGGGCTCACTGAAGCCAACCAGGAAGGCGATTTCTGCCAGTTCCAGCGCCGGGTCGCGCAGGTAATGCAACACCAGTTGCTGACGGGTTTCATCCACCAACTGATTGAAGGATAACCCGGCTTCGCGCAAACGCCGCTGCAGGGTACGCGGACTGAGCGCCAAACGCGCGGCGATTTGCTGCAGGTCGGCGCCCACTTCCGGCAGCTGGCGGGACAATTCCAGGCGCGCGCGATCGAGCACGCTATGGCCCTGCTGAATCTCGCCAAGCAGGCGATCAGCATAGGCATCGAGCATCAAGCGCACCTGCGCATCGGCCTGACCGAGCGGCGTGGCGAGCAGGCGCTTAGGGAATACCAGGGCGTTATCGGCCTGATCGAACAGCACCGGACAACGGAAGATCCGCTGGTACTCGGAGCTATCCGCCGGGGCCGAATGCTGGAAACGCACCTCGGTCGGAGGAATATCCAGGCCGCTGATCCAGTGGCCGAAGGTTACCCAACCGGCCAGAGTTTCCTCGCTGAGCTGACGTTTCTGTTGCGGCAATAGCGGCTGCCAGCTGTGCGCCACCTGCGGCTCCAGCCCTGCACGCGGCGGCTCATCGGCAAGATCAACCTGGCCCAGGTTACCGACCAGCGCGGCATAGCGCGCTTGGCGATGCAACGCGTCGGCGAGGGTCGCGCAGCTCATGATCAGATAACCCAACACGCCGTAATAACCGGGACGCACCGCCTCACCCAAATGCAGGCCCAGCTGCTCATCGCCGGTCAACCGCACGCCATGGCCGAGCAGCTCTAGATAAGTGCTGGCGGCAATGCGCTGATCTCGCTGAGCAAGAATCTGCGGGCTGAGCTGCACCCGTTCCAGCAGCTCTGCACTGTCGACACCGTGGCGCGTCAGGTAATCGAGCAAACCTTGCAGGTAAGCAACGGAAACCGAGCTGCTCACGGGTACGGGGTTGTCCATCCAGTCTCCTGATCGCTGGCGATGGGTGCAAAGCGAGGGTCTGTTCCCGTTTCGTTCGCGGCCGCGCCGGAGCTAGTTTTAGCGCGAGGCAAGGCACGAGACACGAAGTTTGGTTGTTCCAAATGAGTGTCGAGAAACGCAGCATCGCGCTAAAACTAGCCCGGCCCTTCGGGTTGCGCGAAAAATCTCGCCATGCGGTGTTGGAGGACTTGGCAAGGGAACACCATTACCTGCGTCCTCCGCCTAGCCTGGCGAGATTTTTCGTGGCAACGCGGCTCGTGACGAAATGGGAACAGACCCTAGCGCCAAAGATACAGGCAAAGCCCCGCCCGACGGGAACCCCGGCGCATAGGCAAGGCGCCGGGGGGTCGGTATACTCCGGCGCAATCATGCTTTATTACAAGGATTCCACCATGAAGCGGTTATTTACTGCCTTTGTCGCGATGCTTGCCGTCAGCGCCCTGCTCGCTGGCTGCGGCCAGAAAGGCCCGCTGTACCTGCCGGAAGAAAGCCAGCCAGCGCCTGCGCAAACCGAATAAGGACAGCTCATGAACGCCTTCAACTACCGCGACGGTGCGCTGTTCGCGGAAGGCGTGGCGTTGTCCGCCATCGCCCAACGCTTCGGTACGCCGACCTACGTTTACTCGCGTGCGCACATCGAAGCGCAGTACCGCGCCTATGCCGATGCCCTGCAGGGCATGCCGCATCTGGTGTGCTTTGCGGTTAAAGCCAACTCCAATATCGGCGTGCTGAATGTCCTGGCGCGCCTAGGTGCCGGTTTCGACATCGTCTCCCGTGGCGAGCTGGAACGCGTACTCAGCGCCGGCGGCGAGCCGAGCAAGATCGTCTTCTCCGGCGTTGGCAAGAGTCGTGACGACATGCGCCGCGCCCTGGAAGTGGGCGTGCACTGCTTCAACGTCGAGTCCACTGACGAGCTGGAGCGCCTGCAAGTGGTGGCCGCCGAGTTGGGCAAGACTGCGGCGATCTCGCTGCGGGTCAACCCGGACGTCGACGCCGGCACCCACCCGTATATCTCCACGGGCCTGAAAGAAAACAAATTCGGCATCGATATCGAGCAGGCCCCGGCCGTTTACGCCCGCGCCGCTGCGCTGCCGAACCTGCAGGTGGTTGGCGTCGATTGCCATATCGGCTCGCAGCTGACCACGTTGCCGCCGTTTCTCGATGCCCTCGACCGTTTGCTCGCGCTGATTGATCAGCTCGCCACTGACGGCATCCACATCAAGCACCTTGATCTGGGTGGCGGTCTCGGCGTGCAATACCGCGACGAGCAGCCGCCACTGGCTGGCGACTACATCAAGGCCGTGCGTGAGCGCATTGCCGGTCGCGACCTGGCCCTGGTGTTCGAGCCGGGCCGCTCGATCGTCGCCAACGCCGGCGTACTGCTGACCCAGGTCGAATACCTCAAGCACACCGAACACAAGGACTTCGCCATCGTCGATGCGGCGATGAACGACCTGATCCGCCCAGCCCTGTACCAGGCCTGGATGGACGTGGTCGCAGTTCAGCCGCGCGACAGTGCGCCGCGCAACTATGACATCGTCGGGCCGATCTGCGAGACTGGCGATTTCCTCGCCAAAGATCGCCAGCTGGCCCTGGCCGAAGGTGACCTGCTGGCTGTGCGCTCCGCGGGTGCCTATGGTTTTGTCATGAGCTCCAACTACAACACCCGCGGCCGCGCCGCCGAGGTGATGGTGGATGGCGATCAAGCCTTTGAAGTGCGTCGCCGTGAGACGCTCAGCGAACTCTTTGCGGGCGAAAGCCGCCTGCCGGAGTAGTGGCGATGTTATTGCGCTTTACCAAGATGCACGGCCTCGGCAATGACTTTATGGTCCTCGACCTGGTCAGCCAGCACGCGCATATCCAGCCGAAGAACGCCAAGCAGTGGGGCGACCGCCACACCGGCGTGGGCTTCGATCAGCTGTTGCTGGTCGAGCCGCCAAGCAACCCGGACGTGGACTTCCGCTACCGCATCTTCAATGCCGACGGTTCGGAAGTGGAGCAATGCGGTAACGGTGCGCGCTGCTTCGCCCGCTTCGTGCTGGACAAGCGCCTGACGGTGAAAAAGCAGATGCGCGTGGAAACAAAGGGCGGCATCATCGAACTGGACGTGCGCAACGACGGGCAGATCAGCGTCAACATGGGCGCACCGCGCCTGGTGCCAGCCGACATCCCGTTCCAGGCCGAACAGCAAGCACTGAGCTACAGCGTGGCCGTCGACGGTCAGACCGTTGAGCTGGCTGCCGTATCCATGGGCAACCCGCATGCCGTACTGCGCGTCGACAACGTCGACAACGCGCCCGTGCACAGCCTGGGGGCAAAACTCGAACACCATTCGCGCTTTCCGCAGCGGGTGAACGTCGGTTTCCTGCAAGTGGTCGACCGCCAACGCGCCAAGCTGCGTGTCTGGGAACGTGGCGCCGGGGAAACCCAGGCCTGCGGTACCGGCGCCTGTGCAGCGGCAGTGGCGGCAATCAGCCAGGGCTGGATGGACTCACCGGTGCAGATCGAACTGCCCGGCGGCAAACTGAGCATCGAGTGGGCAGGTCCTGGCCAGCCCGTTATGATGACCGGACCCGCAGTACGTGTGTACGAAGGACAGGTTCGCCTATGACCGACAAGCAGGATTCACCCAAGCCATTGGATTCGGAAACGGTTGCCGCTTATCTGCGTCTGCATCCGGAATTCTTTATCGACCACGACGAGTTGATCCCCGAGCTGCGCATTCCGCACCAGCGCGGCGACACCGTATCGTTGGTCGAGCGCCAGGTGAAACTGCTGCGCGAGCGCAATATCGAAATGCGCCACCGCCTCTCGCAACTGATGGACGTGGCCCGCGACAACGATCGTTTGTTCGACAAGACCCGCCGCCTGGTGCTCGATCTACTCGACGCCAGTAGCCTGGAAGAAGTGGTCAGTTGCGTGGAAGACAGCCTGCGCCGCGAGTTTCAGGTGCCTTTTGTCAGCTTGATTCTGTTCAGCGATACGCCCATACCGGTCGGCCGTTCAGTCAGCAGCGCTGAAGCGCATCAAGCCATCGGCGGCCTGCTGGCGGGTGGCAAAACCATTTGCGGCGTGCTGCGCGAGCATGAACTGAACTTCCTGTTCGGCAACGAAGACGGTGCCCAGGTGGGCTCAGCGGCGGTGGTCAGCATCAGCCATCAGGGCCTGCATGGCGTGCTGGCGATTGGCAGCGCCGATCCGCAGCATTACAAAAGCTCGCTGGGCACGCTGTTCCTCGGTTACATCGCCGAAGTACTGGCACGCGTCGCTCCAGGCTTTGCCACACCTTTGCGCTCGGTGCGCTAGCGCTAAACATTGCACCGACCGCACCGCAGGGAGCTTCCATGCAAGACCTCTTGGACGCCTACCTTGAACACCTGCGCAGCGAACGTCAGCTATCCCCGCACACCCTGATTGGCTATCGCCACGACCTCAGCACGCTGTTGGCGCTCTGCACCCAAGAGCAGATCGACAGCTGGCGTACGCTCGATACCCCACGCCTACGCCGCATGGTCGGTCGCCTGCACATGCAGGGCCAGTCCAGCCGCAGCCTGGCGCGCCTGCTCTCGGCCACCCGTGGCCTCTATCGTTATCTGATTCGTGAGGGCCACTGCGACAGCGATCCAGCCAGCGGGCTGACGCCGCCCAAGGGCGAGCGCCGCTTGCCAAAGACCCTGGACGCTGACCGCACCGCACAACTGCTCGACGGCGCCTTGGAAGATGACTTTATCGCCCGCCGCGATCAGGCCATGCTAGAGCTGTTCTACTCGTCAGGCTTGCGTCTGTCGGAGCTGGTGAGCCTCAACCTCGACGGCCTCGACCTGCCCGCCGGATTGGTAAGGGTTATCGGCAAGGGCAACAAGACCCGCGAGCTGCCGCTTGGGCGCATGGCACGTGAAGCGATGCAGCAGTGGCTGCCACTGCGTGCGCTGGCGAACCCGAGCGACGGCGCGGTATTTATCAGCCAGCAGGGTCGGCGCATCGGTCCCCGCGCGGTGCAACTGCGCGTGCGCCAGGCCGGTGTACGCGAGCTGGGGCAGCACCTGCACCCACATATGCTGCGCCACAGCTTCGCCAGTCATATGCTCGAATCATCCCAGGACCTGCGCGCCGTGCAGGAGCTGCTCGGCCATGCCGACATCGCCACCACCCAGGTTTATACCCACCTGGATTTCCAGCACCTGGCCACTGTTTATGACCAGGCCCACCCAAGGGCTAAACGCAAAGGCAACACAGAATGAGCATTCAGCTGATCACTTTCGACCTCGACGACACTCTGTGGGATGTCACCCCGGTGATGCAGGACGCCGAAGCGGCGCTGCGCAACTGGCTGGCAATGCACGCGCCGCGCCTGGGTGCGGTGCCGGTGGAGCATCTGTGGTCGATTCGCGCCACCTTGCTACAGGCCGAGCCGATGCTGAAGCATCGCCTCAGCGAACTGCGCCGGCGCATTCTGCTGCATGCCCTAGCAGACGCTGGCTATGCGCACGCGGATGCGCAGGCGCTGGCCGAAGCGGGCTTTCAGGTATTTCTCGCCGCGCGCCATCAGGTCGAACTGTTTGCCGAGGTGCATCCAACCCTTGAAGCCTTGGCCAATCGTTTCCAGCTCGGGGTCATCACCAACGGCAATGCCGACGTGCGCCGCCTGGGTCTGGCCGACTACTTCCAGTTCGCCCTGTGCGCCGAGGAGCTGGGAGTCGGTAAGCCCGATCCGAAACCTTTTACCGAAGCCCTGAAACGCGCTGGAATCGCCGCCGAACACGCGGTACATATCGGCGACCACCCCAGCGATGACATCGCCGGAGCCAAGGCCGCCGGGCTGCGGGCGATCTGGTTCAACCCGCAGGCTAAGACCTGGAGCGACGCGATTACGCCTGATGGCGAGATCCGCAGCCTGGCCGAACTGCCGGCGCTGCTGCACAGCTGGGCATAGGCTGCAGACGCGCGGCGCTGGCCGACGATGAACGGTGGATGGATAAAGCGCCATCCACCCTACAAAGCCATCTGCCTGCCTTAACAAGGCATCGCGCAAAAAAAAAGCCCGCACGCGGATGGCATGCGGGCTTTTTGTTTTACAGCAGGCCCTTAGATAGGGCGGCTGCCGTACTTGCTGTCCGGCTTTTTGGGCGGATCAGAGACCACATTCGGCTCGACTTCCTGCACCTTGCCACCACGGGAGAGGAACTCTTCCATGGCGCGGGCCAGTGCATCACGCTCTTTCTGCTTGGCTTCGATGCTCGGCAGTTCTTCTACGTCGACGGCGGCTTTGGCTTTTTTGCCTTTGCTGGCGGGTACGACTTCGTCGTCACCATCGCCATCATCGCTGCTGTCGCCATCATCGGCGGCAGCCAGCTCCTCGCCTTCGTCTTCGTCTGCGCCTTCTAATTCGTCGTGTTCCAGATCTTCGTCGCTCATGTTCCAACCTCATGACTTGCGAAAAGCAGAGTAGTTATAGCCCAGCTGCGTCAGCTTTCTAACGTCGCTGATAAAAAATCCCGTGGCCTTGCCTAGGGCTGAGCGCCGCGCATCGGCGAACTGCGCTCAACGGCGCGCATTCTAGGGTCTGTTGCCGCTCCATCACAACCGCGCACACGCTGAAAAACCACAACCTTTAATGGGCATTCAGAAAAAACAAAGGGCGCCCTAAGGCGCCCTTGTCGAAACCAGAGGAAATCAACGCTTGGTGAATTCCGGGTAGGCTTCCATACCGCATTCGGCGATGTCTACGCCTTCGTACTCTTCTTCCTCGCTGACGCGCAGACCAATCACCAACTTGATGATGGACCAGACAATCAGGCTGCAGACGAAGACCCAAGCGAAGATCGAACCGATACCCAGCAGCTGTGCGCCGAGAGTAGCGTCGCTATTGGTCAGGCAGACCGCCAGCAGGCCCCAGATACCGACCACGCCGTGTACGGAGATGGCACCGACTGGATCGTCGAGCTTGAGTTTGTCCAGACCGAGGATCGAGAACACCACCAGCACGCCACCCACGCCACCGATCAGGGTTGCTTGCAGGGCAGTCGGGGTCAGCGGCTCGGCAGTGATTGCCACCAGGCCAGCCAGGGCACCGTTGAGGGCCATGGTCAGGTCAGCCTTGCCGAACAGGATGCGTGCCACGATCAGCGCAGCGATCAGGCCACCGGCAGCCGCCATGTTGGTGTTAACAAACACGTTAGCCACGGCGTTGGCGTCTTCGATGGTGCTCATCTTCAGCTGCGAGCCACCGTTGAAGCCGAACCAGCCCATCCACAGGATGAAAGTACCCAGCGCTGCCATCGGCAGGTTGGCACCCGGAATGGCGTTGACCTGGCCATTCGGGCCGTACTTGCCTTTACGGGCGCCGAGCAGCAGTACGCCAGCCAGGGCAGCCGTAGCGCCAGCCATGTGCACTACACCAGAACCAGCGAAGTCGAGGAAGCCAGCTTCGTTGAGGAAGCCCGAACCCCATTTCCAGAAGCCCTGTACCGGGTAGATGAAACCGGTCATGACCACGGCGAACGCCAGGAAGGCGAACAGCTTCATGCGCTCAGCCACGGCACCGGAAACGATCGACATGCAGGTCGCGGCAAACACCACCTGGAAGAAGAAGTCCGAACGGGCCGAGTAGTAAGGGGCATCGTCACCGCCGGCCAGAACCGACTCAACGCTGTTCTCTTCTCCCAGCAGGAAACCCAGGCTTGGCAGGATGCCGCCTTCCGGGCTGGAGTACATGATGTGGTAACCGATCACCAGGTACATGATGCTCGCCACTGCGTACAGGGCGATGTTCTTGGTGAGAATTTCAGTGGTGTTCTTGGCTCGCACCAGACCGGATTCGAGCATGGCAAAACCCGCTGCCATCCACATTACCAGGGCGCCGCAAACCAAAAAGTAGAAGGTATCAAAACCGTACTGCAATGCAGTCAATGCTGTGTTGTCCATGGTTCACCTCTTGCCGTGCGCTTTTTAGCGCTATTCGGTTAAGACGTCCGGGGTTGGCTCCGGACGCGCTCCGTGTGCTTACAGGTTGTAGCCGCGCTCGTTATGCAGGGCGAGATCGAGACCGATGGTCTCTTCCTCTTCGCTGACACGCAGGCCCATTACTAGGTCGATCACTTTCAGAATCACGAAGGTCACCACTGCGGTGTACACCACCGTGAAGGCCACCCCCTCGAACTGGATCCACAGCTGCGCCGGAATATTTTCCACCGTGCCGAAGCCACCCAAGGCCGGTGCGGCGAACGCCCCGGTGAGAATGGCGCCGACAATGCCGCCCACGGCGTGCACGCCAAACACGTCGAGGGAATCGTCATAACCCAGCTTGCGTTTCAGGCTGGTGGCGCAGAAGAAGCAGATCGCCCCACTTGCCAGACCAATCGCCAGAGCGCCCATCGGCCCCGCCGTACCGGATGCTGGCGTAATCGCCACCAGACCCGCCACAGCGCCCGAGGCAATGCCCAGAACGCTTGGTTTGCGGTGAGTGATCCACTCGGCGAACATCCAGCTCAGCGCCGCTGTAGCGGTGGCAATCTGGGTTACCAGCATGGCCATACCGGCGCTACCGTTGGCTGCCAGCGCAGAACCTGCGTTGAAGCCGAACCAGCCGACCCAGAGCATGCTTGCGCCGATCAGGGTGTAGCCGAGGTTGTGCGGCGGCATGGCGGTCGTTGGGAAACCCTTGCGCTTGCCCAGCACCAGGCAGGCCACCAGACCGGCGATACCGGCGTTGATGTGCACCACGGTGCCGCCCGCAAAGTCGAGCACGCCCCAGTCCCACATCAGCGCCCCGTTGCCGCCCCAGACCATGTGCGCGATAGGCGCATATACCAGGGTGAACCACACGGCCATGAAGATCAGCATGGCCGAGAACTTCATGCGCTCAGCGAAGGCACCGACGATCAGCGCCGGGGTGATGATGGCGAAGGTCATCTGAAAGGTGATGAACACGCTCTCTGGAATCCCAGCCACCAAGCTGTCCAGGGTCAAACCAGATAGGAAGGCTTTGGAGAAACCGCCGACGAAGGAGTTGAAGTTGACGACTCCCTGCTCCATGCCAGTGGTATCAAAGGCCAGGCTGTAGCCGTAAACGACCCACAGAATGCTGATCAACCCGGTTACTGCAAAACACTGCATCAACACCGACAGCACGTTCTTCGAACGCACCATACCAGCGTAGAAAAGCGCCAGACCGGGGATGGTCATAAACAGCACCAGTACAGTGGCGACCAACATCCAAGCGGTGTCGCCGCTGTTCAGGCTTGCCTCTTCGGCCATGGCAAAGCCAGGAACGAGAGACAAAAGGGCTCCTAGCCCTGCGATTTTTCGCAGAGTCATGGTTTAACTCCTGGGGCGTGGGGTTCGTTCGGAGGCTTAAACTGCGTCGGTGCCGGTTTCGCCGGTACGGATGCGGATCGCCTGTTCCAGGTTTACAACGAAAATCTTGCCGTCACCGATCTTGCCGGTGTTAGCAGCTTTGGTGATGGCCTCGATGACGCGATCGAGTTGATCGTCAGCGATGGCCACGTCGATTTTCACTTTTGGCAAGAAATCGACCACGTATTCAGCACCGCGATACAGCTCGGTATGGCCTTTCTGGCGACCGAAGCCTTTGACTTCAGTGACGGTGATACCCTGCACGCCGATCTCCGACAGTGACTCACGGACGTCGTCCAGCTTGAACGGCTTGATGATGGCAGTGACTAGCTTCATGTAACTCTCTCCCGTGTAAGGTGGACATGCCCCAGGAATTGCGAACCCGGACCAAGTCTAAGCGCAGTGCCTGGCTTTTGTAATGCATCGCCGCCCTGATCCAGCAGCACCGATACTCACCAACCGCTCCCGACGAAGCACTTCCCCGCTTCGCCTGACGCACCGGAACTGCATCGGTGCATGCGTCGTAAGAGACAAAGCAGAAAGCTTGCCAGATCAGGTAAAACCGATTTATTTCATGCAGTTACCCGGCAAACGGGCGTTTTAGCCCGGTAATAGCCAACCGCCAGCGCACAACAACGGTGCAACAGCCTGCCAAGCAGCGCGCGAAAATCGTGCAGAAGCCGCCAACCCGTTCCGGACCCGGCCGGCAAGCCCGATAAAGCTGCGTGCTACACTGCCGCCATCTGTAAACGGAACCTCATCATGCTGCCACCTAAAGCCCTACTAGACGCCTTGACCACCCACGCCTCGCGCCTATTCAACGGTGACGCGCCCTTGCCGCGCGGCGAGTTCGAAGCCCAGTTCAAAGTGCTGCTGCAAAGCGCCTTCAGCAAACTCGACTTGGTCAGCCGCGACGAATTCGACAGCCAGATGGTCGTGCTCGCCCGCACCCGCGCCCGCCTGGAAGCTCTCGAAGCCAAGGTCGCCGAAATGGAAGCACGCAGCGCAGACACCCCAGCCACCCGCGAGTAACACCCGCAGCGGATGCATCAGCCGATCAAGGAGTGATCGATGTCCCTGGCCATAGTCCACAGCCGCGCCCAAGTGGGTGTTGAAGCCCCCGCCGTCACCGTCGAAGCCCACTTGGCCAACGGCCTGCCCTCGCTTGCTCTGGTCGGTTTGCCGGAAACCGCCGTCAAGGAAAGCAAGGACCGGGTGCGCAGCGCCATCCTCAACTGCGCCTTCGAGTTCCCGCCCAGGCGGATTACCTTGAATCTGGCACCGGCCGATTTACCCAAGGACGGCGGGCGCTTCGACCTGGCGATTGCCCTCGGCATTCTCGCCGCCAGCGGACAGGTGCCAAGCAGCGCACTGGAGCCGCTTGAGTGCCTGGGTGAACTGGCGCTGTCCGGGGCGATTCGCCCGGTACAAGGCGTCTTGCCCGCCGCGCTAGCCGCCCGCGCCGCCGGACGCACCTTAGTAGTGCCCAAGGCCAATGCCGAGGAAGCCAGCCTGGCGTCCGGCCTCACGGTGATTGCCGTCGAGCACCTGCTGGAAGTCGCCGCCCACCTCAATGGCCAAACGCCGATTGCGCCCTATCAGGCCCAGGGCTTGCTGCGCCAAGTGCTGCCCTACCCCGATCTAGCCGAGGTGCAAGGGCAAATTGCCGCCAAGCGCGCACTGCTGGTAGCAGCGGCTGGTTCGCACAACCTTTTATTTACCGGGCCACCCGGTACGGGAAAAACCCTGCTGGCCAGCCGCCTACCCGGCTTGTTGCCGCCACTGGATGAACAGGAAGCATTGGAAGTCGCTGCAATTCATTCCGTGGCCAGCCACGTTCCGCTTAGCGCCTGGCCGCAACGCCCCTTCAGAACCCCGCACCACAGTGCCTCCGGTCCCGCGCTGGTCGGTGGCGGCAGTCGCCCGCAACCGGGTGAAATCACGTTGGCTCATCACGGCGTTTTATTCCTCGATGAGCTCCCCGAATTTGATCGCAAGGTTTTGGAGGTGCTGCGCGAGCCCCTGGAAAGTGGCCAGATCGTGATTGCTCGGGCACGCGACAAAGTGCGTTTTCCTGCGCGCTTTCAGCTGGTGGCGGCTGAATCCGTGCCCCTGCGGGCATTTGGGCGATCCATCCGGGCGCTGCCGCTGTTCCACTGAACAGATCCAGCGCTACCGCGGCAAGCTCTCCGGCCCGTTGCTCGACCGCATCGATCTGCACCTCAGCGTGCCGCGGGAAACTACCCGACTGAACGCTGACGCCGAGCCCGGCCCAAGCAGCGCCGAACTGGCCGAGCAGGTGGTGCAGGCACGCCAGCAGCAACTGGCTCGCCAGGGCTGCGCCAATGCCCACCTCGATCTCAATGGCGTGCAGCAACATTGCAGCCTGCAGGGCGAAGACCGCCAGTGGCTGGAAAATGCCTGCGAGCGCCTGGGACTGAGCCTGCGTGCAGCACACCGCGTATTGAAAGTGGCACGCACCCTGGCCGACTTGGACAGTGCTGCACATATTCGCCGCAGCCACTTGGGTGAAGCCCTGCAGTACCGACCCAGCATCAGCGGGGCCTGAATCGCAGCCATAAAAAAGCCCCGCATGCGGGGCTTCTTAATGTGCAGTTGGAACGCTTACTGGTCGCGGCGGGCTACCTGCTCACGACAGGCCTCACCGAACGCCTTGAAGATTTTCACCGAATGCGGGTTCTGCGCCGCCTGCCACTCCGGGTGCCATTGCACCGCCAGAGTGAACTGCTCGGCGCCCGGCAGGTGAATCGCCTCAACCAGGCCATCCTCGGCATGGGCTAGCGCCTCGACGCCCTCACCCAGTTGATCCAACGCCTGGCCGTGCAGCGAGTTGACCGGGAATTCGGCCTCACCCATCAGCTCGGCAAACCAGCTACCCGGCAGCGCGCGCACGCTGTGGCTGTCGGCGTATTGCACCTCCACCGGAGCACTGGTGTCTTCGCGGTGGTCATTCATGCCCGGGACTTCGTAGACCTTCTGGTGGATATTGCCGCCCAGGGCCACGTTGATTTCCTGCATGCCACGGCAGATCGCGAACAGCGGCAGACCACGGGCCAATGCACCGCGAATCAGTGGAATATCAAACAGATCACGGTCCTTATCCTGGCCCTTAGTCGGGGTCAGGTTTTCCTGGCCGTAGAGGGCCGGATCGATATTGCTGCCCGCACCGGTCAGGTACACGCCATCGACCATCGACAGGTACTGCTCGATGTCATCCGCGCCGCAGCAGCTGGGCGCCAGCAGCGGCACACAGCCTGACAGTTCGACCAGCGGGGTTATGTATTTGTGGGTCATGACTTGATAGGCATGTCCTTTGCGCTCTTGAGCGCCCATGGACATCAGGACAACCGGTTTACGCGCGCCTGGGCGCTGTTTCGTATTGTTGTTGGACATACATCACCTTGGGGCAGCCGGGATTGGCTGCCGTTGTTGTGCAGAAGGGCTGACGGTTGTCGCGCACCTTCTGTTTTACGGCTGATTGCGCCTGTCTAGATGCCCGCCGCAGCGGCATCAGATGCGCGAGAAGCGCTCATCTGGCAGCCACAATCCTGAAGCCAGTCTGCCAAAGCCGTAAAATATGTCAAACGAATACGCTCGGATCGTCAATAAATCAGACCACAAGCAGCAGACAGCTCAATCTAAAATCGCATTAACCCTATGTTTTAAAAGCGTTAATACGAATAAGCCAACAAACGATAGTCCAATATTTTTTACGCTCTACGCGTACCCCGCTAACGTGCCCGACTTCCCACCCGCTCAACAACCGGCAGCTGCATAGCCGCCACATCGGCTACCAGATAATCGCGCAAACGGCGAAAGCGCTCCTGGCCTCGGCGCGCTTTTGGCCATACCAGGTAGTAGCTGCAGCCACTGGGCACCGCGCTGGGCCAGGGTAAGCCGAGCCGGCCCTGCGCGACATCCTCGGCGACCATCACCAGATCACCAATCGATACGCCATAGCCACGCGCCGCCGCCACCATGCCCAGCTCCAGGGTGTCGAAGACCTGGCCGCCTTTGAGCGGCACCTGATCCGCCAGGCACATGGCCTGCAACCACTGTCGCCAGTCGCGGCGATCCGGGGTCGGGTGCAGCAGTTCGGCGGCCTGCAGACGTGCCAGATCCCAAGGTTGTTCGCTCAAGGCTTCTGGCGCGCAGACCGGAATCAACCATTCGGCAAACAGCTCGGTGCTTTCCCATTCCTCCGGGAAATCGCCCTGACTCAGCAGGACGGCGCAGTCGAATGGCTCATGCAGAAAGTCCACCTTGTCCACGTCCATCCAGGCGCTGGTCAGTTGCACCTCACTGGCGCTGAGCAGGCGATAGCGCGACAGGCGCGCCAGCAACCAGCGCATGGTCAGCGTCGACGGGGCTTTCAGGCGCAGCACCGCGTCGTCGACACGCAGGGTGTTACAGGCGCGTTCCAACGCCTCGAAGCCATCGCGCAGCCCCGGCAGCAAGATGCGCGCCGTTTCGGTGAGTTGCAGGCTGCGGCCACGACGCTCGAACAGGCGGCAGGCAAAGTGTTCCTCCAGGGTGCGCACGTGACGGCTGACCGCACTCTGGGTAATCGCCAGTTCTTCGGCGGCGCGGGTAAAGGAGCTGTGCCGTGCCGCCGCCTCGAAGGCGCGCAGGGCATAGAGCGGGGGCAAGCGCTGACTCACGACCGCGCTCCATGAGTAATAGTCATGCCCGTCATCGCTATTATCCTTTTGTGCTGCCACGGCTGGCTTAAGAGAATAGGCGCATTCTCTGCCTGCGCGGATCACCCGAGCAAGCCTTCTAACTGAGTAGAACTCATCATGCTGCATCCGCTTCGTGGCGAACTGCGCGCCATCCTGAAACTTGCCGGACCGCTGATTGCTGCGCAACTGGCGCATGTGCTGATGGTGTTTACCGACACCGTGATGATGGGCCTGCTCGGCCCCGCCACCCTGGCGGCCGGCGGGCTGGGCGCGGCCAGCTATTCCTTCGTATCGATCTTCTGCGTCGGGGTGATTGCCTCGGTTGGCAACCTGGTGGCCATCCGCCACGGCGCGCAGGACGCGGCCGGCGTCACCCGGCTGACGCAGAACGGCCTGTGGCTCGGCTGGGGTCTGGCGTTGTTGGCTGGCCTGGCGCTGTGGAACCTGGGCCCAGCATTGCTGTACTTCGGCCAGAAGCCGGAGAACGTCAGCGGCGGCATGCAGTTTCTCTCCACCCTGGTGTTTGCCCTGCCTGGCTATATGAGCTTTATGGCGCTGCGTGGCTTTACCAGCGCCATCGGCCGCCCTGGCCCGGTAATGGCCATCAGCATTGGCGGCGCGCTGGCCAACTTCGTCCTCAACTATGCACTGATCAAGGGCTGGTTCGGCCTGCCGCCACTGGGCCTGGCCGGAATTGGCTTGGTGACCGCCGTGGTGATGAATGTCATGGCGCTGCTGCTGGCCTGGCATGTGTTGCACCACAGCGCCTACAGCCCTTATCCGCTGTGGCGCGGCTTGTTGCGGCCGGTGTGGGCCGAGCTGAAAGAGCTGCTGCGCCTGGGCCTGCCGATTGGCGGCACCTATGCGGTGGAATCCGGGCTGTTTGCCTTTGCCGCGCTGTGCATGGGCGCGCTGGGCAGCACGCAACTGGCGGCGCACCAGATCGCAATCATGTCGGTGTATGTGGCGTTTATGGTGCCGGTGGGGATTTCCTACGCGGTGACCTTCCGTATCGGTCAGCACTTTGGTGCCGGCCGCCTGCAGCAGGCACGCCAAGCCGGTCGCCTGGGCCTTGGCCTCGGTGCGCTGTGCATGCTCGGTTTCGCCTGCCTGTTCTGGCTGGCGCCGCATTGGGTAGTGGGGCTGTTTCTCGACCACAACGACAGCGCCTATGCCGAGGTGGTGAGCCTGGCCGTGGCACTGCTGGCGATTGCTGCCTGGTTCGAGTTCTTCGATGGCATCCAGACCATCGCCATGGGCGCAATTCGCGGCCTCAAGGACGCCAAGACCACCTTCTGGGTTGGCCTCGGCTGCTACTGGGCAGTTGGCGCGCCACTGGCCTGGGCTCTAGCCTTCCCGCTGGGCTGGGGCGCAGAAGGCGTTTGGTGGGGATTAGCCGGCGGCCTGGCCTGCGCCGCCATCTGCCTGACCCTGGGCTTTGAATGGAAAACCGCGCGCCTGCTGCAACCGGCGGCCGCAGCCTTTACGCCACAGCCTAAGCGCCTGGTTTCTTGAAGCGATAGAACAGATTCGGCTCGCTAACCAGATAGAGCACGCCCTGGTTATCCATGGCGATGCCTTCGCCCTGCGGTACGCTGCGTTTGAGGCCGTTACGTCCACCAAGCAGCGACAGGCTGCTGATCGGTTTGCCCTCGACATTCAGCTCCAGCACCAGGCGTGACTCGTCGGACAGCGCCAGCAAATGCCCGCTGCGCTCATCAAATTGCAGGCTGGAGAGGTCACGTACAAATAGCCCAGCGTCACGCTGCTGATCATCCACCACGTGCACGGCAAAGGGGCTCTGTGGGTCTCGCTGAGGAAAACCGTGAATCTCATAGATGCGCATCGGATCGCGCTCTTTGGCAACAAACAGACGCTGCCCAGCCGAATCGTAGGCCAAGCCCTCAAACCCCTTGTTGCCATTCAGGCCAATGCTCAACGAGAACTGCTGAGCCTGGTCGGCATGCAACTCGGTGGTGGCATCATCCACCCGCACCTTGATCAGACGCTGCTTACGCTCATCAGTGATCACATACAGGCCTGGGCTGATGTACTCAACCGCTTCAGCATCGCCAAAACCGTGCAAATCGATACGCCGTAGCAGCTCACCATCCAGCGATAACTCAAGCAGCTGCGGCTTCTGGTTGGTCACGGTGAACAGGCTGTTGCGGTCTGGGTCGAAGGTCAGCGCCGAGACATCATCGTTCAGACCCTCGATCACGCGGGCCTCAAGGTCCACCTGATAATCCGCCAACAGCATGGAGCCCTGCTGCCCGCTACCGGCTTTCTGCCACT
This sequence comes from Pseudomonas sp. WS 5011, assembly GCF_012985775.1. Taxonomy (NCBI): domain Bacteria; kingdom Pseudomonadati; phylum Pseudomonadota; class Gammaproteobacteria; order Pseudomonadales; family Pseudomonadaceae; genus Pseudomonas; species Pseudomonas sp. WS 5011. The sequence goes on along the minus strand of NZ_JAAQXA010000012.1, from coordinate 22,593 downwards.
GCTGCACATTGAACCAAGCCCGCTCGAACAAACGGTACTCCTGCGCAAACAAGCCCAGCAGCAGCAAGGACAGCGCGACAAGGCTCAGCAGCAGACGTTTCAGGGTGAAATGATCTCGCATGACGCTTCACTCTCAACAATAACGGGTGACACAACGGCGTCAGCCCGAAGCAGGGCTTCGGGCTGACATGGGCGCATGATCGAGTGATTTACTTGACCAGTTCGAGGTACTCGACATCGATTTCGCGGCTGGTCAGGTCACGATCCACTTCACCACTGATCTTGACCACGGCCTTTTCAGAAATGGCCTGGGCCGGCCAATGCTCGTCGTCGATTTCGACATTGATGGTGCCGCTGGCATCTTTGAACTCATAGAGCTCATCCTGCAGACGCTTGACGATCTGCCCTTGCAGCACCACCGGTGTATCGTCGGCAGCATCCAGCGCCGCAGCTACCGTAGTGACCTGAGCAGTGGCGCCTGGGCCCGTATAACCGGTGGCCATAGCGGCGGTGGAGAACAGTGGAGCCAGCAGCAGAGCCAAGGTGAAACGCTTCATGGGGTAACCCTCTAATCAGTTAGGTGATGGGGCAAGATTAGAGGGCCTAGCTGAAGCCAGGCTTAATCGGTGCTTAAGCCAAACTTAATCCGCAACAGCGGGCTGTTCGGCCACCGGGTCCTTGCGCAGGACGTAGAACAGGTTGGGCTCGCTGACAATATAGATATTGCCTGCCGCATCCATGGTCACCCCTTCGGCCTGCTCAATGCCGCCACGCAGGCCATTCATGCCGCGACTCAGGCTGATAAAGCTGACGGGCTCGCCCAGAGCATCCACCTCCAGCAGCAGGCCGGATTCATCGGAAAGCACCAAGGCATGCCCAGTCCGAGGATCGTAGGTCAGTGAGGAAATATCACGCAGAAACAGGTGCCCGGAACTCATCGGCTCAAGGGTGCCCGTGGCACCGTCCTCGCCTGGAAACGGCAGACTGAACAACCCCAGCGGACCACGCTCCTTACCCAGCAGCACGCGCTCGTTGCGCGAATCCCAGGCAATACCCTCGAAGCCCTTATTGCCGGCATCAATAAAGCCCAGGTCGAACGACGGTAGATCGGCAAACTCCAGGCGGCGTGTCAGAGCGCTGAGTTTGAAGGTGGTCAAGGTGCGCTTGCGCTCATCGATAATCGCCAGGCGGCCGTCGGACAGCATCTCGACCCCTTCGGGATTGGCGAAGCCGAGCAGATCGATACGCCGGAGCACCTGACCATCCAGGGTCAGCTCGATCAACTGTGGGTATTTCCCGGTCACGGTAAACAGGGTGTCGCTTTCCGCGCTGTAGGTCAGCCCGGACACCTCGTCGTCTTCCAACCCTTGCAGTGGTTTGCCTTGCAGCACGGCCCGGTAACCCGGCAGCCAGATGCTCTGCTGTTGCTCGGCAACGCCCACCTGTTGCTGCTGAACCCAGAAGGACAGGCGATCGTCCCAATGGCGGTAATTCATCGCCAGTAATGTCACCACCAGCAGGCACAACACCCCAACCAACCAGCGCACACGCACCAGCCGAGCAATCCAGATCGACATCGCACACAACTCAGCAGAACGATGGCTATCAGACTAGAGAGCAACCCTTAAGTTTCTATGACGCCAACCGACCAACAGGCACCTCCAGGTGCCTGCGTACACGGCCAGATGACCTAGAGCGCGCGACTGGCGAAGCGGCTGTGGCCGACCAGTTCCAGCACCAGCTCATCACCCTTGTGCAGCGGGCCAACACCCACTGGCGTACCGGTGAGGATCACATCACCCGGCTGCAGGCTGAAGTGGCCGCAGATGTGCTGGATCATCGGCAGAATCGGGTTAAGCATGTCGCGGCTGTTGCCGTCCTGACGCACTTCACCGTTGATCGCCAGGCGAATGCCAATGTCAGTGAGGTCTTCGACTGCATCGCCCGGCACAAACGGCGCCATCACGCAGGCACCGTCGAAGGATTTGGCAGTTTCCCAGGGGTAACCCTTGGCTTTGAGCGTGGCCTGCAGGTCGCGCAGCGTCAGGTCCAACGCCGGGGCGAAGCCGGAAATGGCATCACATACTTCTTCAGCGTTCGGCGTGCGCGACAGCGGCTTGCCGATCAGCACGGCGATTTCTGCCTCGTAATGCACGTCACCCTTACCTTCAACCAGGGTAAAACCGTCATCCAGCGGCACCACGCAACTGCCCGCTTTGATAAACAGCAAGGGCTCGGTCGGCACCGGGTTATTCAGTTCTTTGGCATGCTCGGCGTAGTTACGGCCGATGCACACAACCTTGCCCATGGGAAAGTGGATATGGGTGCCATCGACATACTGATGCTGGTAGCTCATAAGCAACTCCTGATGGGAATGCATGACGCCGCTCGTTGTGCGAGCAGACGGCGTAGAGCGGTAGCCCCGCCCTACGCTCTGAATCGTTGATCGCCCATGGTGGACGACCTTTCACGGGCTGTCGTTTCGACTAAAGACTTAATTCAGCTTGCTGAAAGCGTTGCGAGCGAAGGCCAGGCAGGGCGGCGGAGTCGGGAAAAAAGCGGAGTTGGCTTGTGCCAATGAGCATTTTTCCTGACTTCGCCAACGCAGCATGGCGCGCGTAGCCCGCAGCAGCTTTCAGAGCGGGAAGATCTTGCCCGGGTTCATGATGCCGTTGGGGTCAAACACTGCCTTGATAGCCTTCATATAGCCAATCTCGGCTTCCGAACGGCTGTAGGTCAGGTAATCGCGCTTGGTCATGCCCACACCGTGTTCAGCGCTGATCGAGCCGTTGTACTTCTGCACGGTCTCAAACACCCACTTGTTGACGGTGGCGCACTTGGCGAAGAACTCGTCCTTGGACAGGTTCTCCGGCTTCAGGATATTCAGGTGCAGGTTGCCGTCACCGATATGGCCGAACCAGACGATTTCAAAGTCCGGGTAGTGTTTGCCGACAATGCGGTCAATATCGTGCAGGAAGGCTGGCACCTTGGAGACGGTGACCGAAATATCGTTCTTGTACGGCGTCCAGTGGCTGATGGTCTCGGAGATGTATTCGCGCAGCTTCCACAGGTTCTGCAGCTGCTGCTCGCTCTGGCTCATCACGCCGTCCAGCACCCAGCCCTGCTCGACGCAATGCTCGAAGGTGGCCAGAGCCGCTTCGGCGACTTCCTCGGTAGTGGCTTCGAATTCCAGCAAGGCGTAGAACGGGCAATCGGTTTCAAACGCCGCCGGCACGTCACCACGGGCCATGATTTTGGCCAGGGCCTTGTCGGAGAAGAACTCGAAGGCGGTCAGGTCCAGCTTGTTCTGGAAGGCATGCAGCACCGGCATGATCGAGTCGAAGTCCGGGGTGCCGAGCACCATCGCGGTGAGGTTCTTCGGCGCACGGTCCAGGCGCATGGTGGCCTCGACGACGAAGCCCAGGGTGCCTTCAGCGCCGATAAACAGCTGACGCATGTCGTAGCCGGTGGCGTTCTTGATCAGGTCCTTATTCAGTTCCAGCAGCTCGCCGGTGCCGGTGACGACCTTCAGCCCAGCCACCCAGTTGCGGGTCATGCCGTAGCGAATCACCTTGATGCCACCGGCATTAGTGCCGATGTTGCCGCCAATCTGGCTGGAACCCGCCGAGGCGAAGTCCACCGGGTAATACAGGCCCTTGTCCTCAGCGAACATCTGCAGCTGCTTGGTCACCACGCCGGGCTGGCATACCGCCGTGCGATCGAATTCGTTGAAGTCGAGAATCTGGTTCATGTAGTCGAAGGCCACAACCACTTCACCATTGGCCGCCACCGCGCCGGCGGACAAACCGGTGCGGCCACCCGACGGCACCAGCGCGACCTTGTGCTGATTGGCCCAGCGAACGATGGCCTGCACCTGCTCGATGCTCTTGGGGAAGGCAATCGCCAGCGGCGCTGGGGCGAAGTGCTTGGTCCAGTCCTTGCCGTAAGTATTGAGGGAATCGGCATCGGTCAGCACCTTGCCGGGCTCAACCAGGGTCTTCAGCTCTTCGATCAGCGCAGGGTTGGTCATCTACGGAACTCTCAAACGATTCATGGTCACCCTGAGCACGCTTCATCTGTCAGGGTAGGTGTTTCGCGGGGCTCGTATGCTAGCATACGCCCCCCGTGAATCGTGCCCCCGAGCCGATCTGCGGGCTGCGGCCGGCGGCGTTCGGCCTCTTCCCTGACACTATTTGTGGGACAACAGGTACTCCGATGAGCAAGACCTCTCTCGACAAGAGCAAGATCAAGTTCCTTCTTCTTGAAGGCGTCCACCAGAATGCAGTGGACACCCTGAAGGCCGCTGGTTACACCAACATCGAGTACCTCAAGGGCGCACTCTCCGACGACGAGCTGAAAGAAAAGATCGCCGATGCGCACTTTATCGGTATCCGCTCGCGCACCCAGCTGACTGCCGAAGTCTTCGACTGCGCCAAGCGCCTTGTAGCTGTAGGCTGCTTCTGCATCGGCACCAACCAGGTTGACCTCGACGCCGCCCGCGAGCGCGGTATCGCCGTGTTCAACGCACCCTACTCGAACACCCGCTCGGTGGCCGAACTGGTGCTGGCTCAGGCCATCCTGCTGCTGCGCGGCATCCCCGAGAAGAACGCTTCCTGCCACCGTGGCGGCTGGATCAAATCGGCAGCCAACTCCTTCGAAATCCGCGGCAAAAAGCTGGGTATCGTCGGTTACGGCTCGATCGGCACCCAGCTCTCGGTACTGGCTGAAGCCATGGGCATGCAGGTGTTCTTCTACGACACCGTGACCAAGCTGCCGCTGGGCAACGCCACCCAAATCGCCAAACTGCACGACCTGCTGGGCATGTGCGACATCGTGTCGCTGCACGTGCCTGAGCTGCCATCCACACAGTGGATGATCGGCGAGAAAGAAATCCGCGCCATGAAAAAGGGCGGCATTCTGATCAACGCCGCACGTGGCACCGTGGTTGAGCTGGATCATCTGGCCGCCGCGATCAAGGATGAGCACCTGATTGGCGCCGCCATCGACGTGTTCCCGGTCGAGCCGAAATCCAACGATGAAGAGTTCGAAAGCCCGCTGCGTGGCCTGGACCGCGTGATCCTGACCCCGCACATCGGTGGCTCCACCGCCGAAGCGCAGGCCAACATCGGCCTGGAAGTGGCCGAGAAACTGGTCAAGTACAGCGACAACGGGACCTCGGTGTCCTCGGTCAATTTCCCCGAAGTGGCCCTGCCCGCGCACCCGGGCAAGCATCGCCTGCTGCACATCCACGCCAACATCCCGGGCGTGATGAGCGAGATCAACAACGTGTTCGCCGAAAACGGCATCAACATCTCTGGCCAGTTCCTGCAGACCAACGACAAGGTCGGCTACGTGGTCATCGACGTCGACGCCGATTACTCCGACCTAGCGCTGGAGAAGCTGCAGCACGTTAAAGGCACCATCCGTAGCCGCGTACTGTTCTAAGCGCTACCGCGACACGAAAAAGGGAAGCTTCGGCTTCCCTTTTTTATATGGCCTGCCATCCATGGCGGCCACCCTTCGGGCCGTCGCTACGCGACGTTAAAAATGGCTCCCGGCCATTTTTTGCACGCGGGGCTGACTATCCTTCCAGCTCTCGCAACGCCGCTTCCGCAGCCGGCAGCTCCTCTTCGCTAAACACCTGCACCCCAGCTCGACGCAACGCCGCAGCGGTTACGCCTTCACCGGCGACCTTGGTGCCGCTGAAGCTGCCGTCATAGTTTTCCCGGTTACCGCACGAGGGGCTTCGCGCCTTGAGCAGTGCCAGTCGGATGCCATGCTGCGCCACCAAGGCCAGAGCCTGCTGTGCGCCGTCAACAAAAGCCGCCGTGACATCCTCGCCAGTCACCGTCAGCACAGGCAATTGCCCATCAAGTACTTTTGCCCCCTGACCGCCAGCTATTTCCGCTGGCGCGCGCGGAGTTGGCAGGCCACCGGCGACTTCCGGGCACAGCGGCACAATGCGCCCCTCCTGCTGCCAGCGCTCCAGCAGGCTGAACGGGCCATGGGCGCCGCCGTCATAACGTACGCGCTGGCCCAACAGGCAACGGCTCACCAGAATCTTCTGCATCACTCTCTCTCATTAGTCACCCGCCGTAACACCGTCAGGTTACTGCGCTTGCTGGCCGCCGACCAAAGGGACGGGCTGCCGAGCAGATTGCCAATCACATCACGCTGGCAGCGCCATTCGCGCGCAACGCCGGCCTATCCTTCGGCGGGAAGCAACGCGGCCCGATGGCGCGCGCGCCAGGCCCGGCACAGACTCTCGGCACTCTCGTTGAGGAAACTTCCATGCATCGCCCACTTCGCACCCTTGCCCTATCACTCGCTGCCAGCTTTATGGCCTACGCCCTGCCGAGCCAGGCGGCCTTGCTGCCGATGGATAACCAGAGCTTGAGCGAGATCAGCGGTCAGGCCGGCATCAGCATCCGTGCCGACGTGCTGGCGACGATCAACCGGATCAGCTGGAATGACGATGGCGGCAGTGCGTCTCTGCGCAACGTGAAAATCGACAACGGCTGTCTCACCCCCGCCAGCTGCCCGAACGGCTCTGGCGGCAGCTTCGCCTTCGGCGCGGCGCAACTGGGGCTGACCCTGCCAATCTTCGGCGTCAACCTGCCCACTTTGAAAATCGATGTGGTGTCCAATGGCAGCGGCCAACAGCAACTGCAACTAACCCTGCCCGACCTCACCACCATCAACGAACAGTTGGTGGCCAGCGGCATCCCGGCGCAGCGCATCCGCGTACGGGTAGCGGCCGATATGTACGTCGGCGAAAGCCGTCTGGGCAGTATCGAGATGCGCGACATCACTGATCTGCGGGGGACCTTCAAGGTCTGGGGCCACTAAGAACCTCCTCACGATCTGCTGCGCGTCGGCCCTGCTGCGTTAAAAACAGGCTCGGAATGCTCATGTACAAAAGTACACTCCGCTTCCTCGCCTGTTTTTGCCTTGCATGGCTCTAGCTCGCGAGATCGTGAACAGGTTCTAGCCAATCTTGACTAGAACGGCCCATTGCCCCGCCGGCGAAACCAGCCGGTCAGCGACAGTCGATCACGGCTGGCCGGCAAGACCTCATGGGGCATGTCGGCGGATAGAAACAGCAGCAGGCTGCCCGCTTGCGGCAATACGTCGCGAGTCTCGCCATTCGGTAGATACAAACGCAGCGCGCCGCCTTGTTCGGCCTGCCAATCCTCATTGAGGTAGAACACCGCGGACACCGCGCGGCGGTCGTCATCACGAAAGCGGTCCACGTGCTTCTGGTAGAACGCACCCGGTGGATACAGGGCGAAATGCCCCTCGAAATCCTCCAGCCCCAGGTACAAGCCCTGGTTCAGCGCCACGCGCAGCTCATCAAGCGCCTGTAGATATTGATCACAGGCCTCAGCCTGACCGGCCTCCAGCCACTGGATATGATCGCCGCGCACCCCTTCGCGGATCTGCTGCTGCACGCCACGGCCGACGCCGGCGGGTGCCAATGCACCGTGTGCGGCACGTTTACGGCACTCTTCGGCCAGTTCGAGGGTCAGAGAGGGGGCAATAAACTGCGGCTGCAGCGACCACCCCTGTTCGGCCAGGTCGTCAACGATGCGGGTCAGGAGCGCGGTATGGGTATCGGTCGTCATGCCGGCGATTCTACCAGCGCCCTGCCGAGCCTCGACAAGCGTCAGCATGCCGCAGAAAATAGCCGCCCCTGATTGGAGTCCCTAATGCGCGCCCTTTCCGTTGTACTGACCCTGCTGCTCAGCCTGCCCGCCCTGGCCGACGATTACCTGCAGCTGTATCAGGCGGCCGGCTGGCCGCAACAGCGCATGCACTTCAGCGATGCCTTGCAGGCCGCCCAGGAGCGCTACCGCAGCAGCCTACCGCCGGCGGTGCATCAAGCATTGGTGAACAACAGCAACCAGCGCTTTGCCGCTGCGGCCGTGGATCAGCGCGCGCAACAAGGCCTGCGTGACAACCTCGGTAACCCGACCACCGCGCTGCAGTTTTTCCAGTCGTCACTGGGGCGCAAGATTGTCGATGCCGAATTGCTCGCCACCCGCAGCGATCAACTGGCGCGCTACGCCAACGGCCTGCCACGCAGTGAGGCCAGCGCCACCCGCCGCTTGCTGATTCGCCACCTGGCCCAGGCCCTGCCGGCGCGGGAAGCCGGTGCCGAAGTCAGCCTGGCCCTGGCCGGTGTAGCCGCCGACAGCCTCAGCCAGATGCTCCCAGGTCTGCTCGGGGGCGACAGCGCCCAGGCCATGCTTAATGGCCAGCGCCAGCGGTTGATGGAGCAAATCGGGGCGGATCTGGATAACACCCTGCTGCACGTCTACCGCGAGCTGAGCGACCCGGAGCTGGAAGAATTCGTCAGTTTCGCCCAGTCCGATGCCGGCAAGGCTTACTACCAGGCTGCCCTGGCCGCCATCCGCAGCGGCCTGGCGGTTGGCCAGAGCAGCGCAGCGCTGGCTCCGGCGCCGCGCGGTATCTGATTAGCTCAACCGCTGGCTAAGAAACTCGAAATAGCGCTGGCGCAAGGCCGGCGTTTCGTTGGCCAGGTGGTGCCGCGCCTCGGGCAGACGCAGCATCTGCGGGTCAGCGAACTTGTCCTGCAGCACCCGCAGGTTGTAGCGCCAGGCCACCGTCATGTCGGCTTCCCCCTGAATGATCAGAGGGCTGCGCGCACTGCGCGGCGCGGCTTCGATGTGCGGCACCCACCGGCTGAGCGCCCCAACCCAGGCGGTCGGCAAATTGCGCGGCTGCAGCGGATCCTGGTGGTGAACGAAATCGATAAACTCGGCATCGCTGGAATTGACGCTGAAACGCCGAGGAATCTCGCTGACAAAGCGCTTCATGATGCGGTAACTGAACTGTGACCAGCCCCAGGCGCGTGGCCGCACCAGCGGTGCCAGCAGAATGGTTTCACCGATGTCCGGCCCCGGTGCGCCGGTCAGCAGGTAATCAATCAGAATCGCCCCACCCGTACTCTGCCCGCACAGGTGCAAGGGCTGCGGCAACGCCAGGGCTGCCGCTTCGGCCAGCACCGCGCGCAACACCGTTTGATACTCGCTGAACGCACCGATGCTCGCCCGCGCACCGCTGGACAAGCCATGCCCCGGCAAGTCGAAGGCCAGTACGGCAAAACCCATTCCAAGAGCCCATTCGATCACATGGCGATACAGGCCAACGTGGTCGTAATAGCCATGCAGCAGCACCAGCGTGGCGCGCGGCTGCTCAGGCCACCAAGCCTGCACAGCAATCTGGTAACCGGCGGCCTGCAGCGTACCCATGCGGGTGTGCGTCGCCCAAGTATCGCTGAAGCCGTAAAACTGCCGGTAGGCCTGTTCGGCCGGTAAAAGCGCAGCGGCTGCGGCCAAGGGTCGCAGAGTGGCAAGCAGGTTTTCGGGCTGAAACGGCTCTGGCATAGGGCTTCCATCAAACTTACGGGGTAATCACAGGCCATCCTGGGCCGCGCAATCAGGTTGCGGATATTCAGCTGTCGCGCCAGTCATGGCAAGCTGCGCGCCTGTTTGCCGAAGGCTGCTCATGACTCGACCCACGCGCAAGACCCTACTCGCCAGCCTACTGATTCTGTTCTGGGCAGCCGCCATGCTGGCCGCCTACTGGTGGTACGAAGCACGCTACCTGCGCAGCTTCAGTGAACAAACCGCGCTGTTCTATGGCGAACAACTGCGTCTGCCCAACGAACTGGCCGGCCCTGGGCCAATTCGCCTGGTGCATTTTTGGGACCCCGCCTGCCCGTGCAATGTTGGCAATCAACAGCACCTGGCCGAATTGATCGAACGCTTCGGCGCCCAGGGCGTTACCTTCTATGCCGTGCAAAAAACCGGCACCAACGGTCAACTGCCCAGCACCCTGAGCGCCCTGCAACCCCTGGCTGAACTGGCTGGCAGCGCGCAAATCCCCGCCAGCCCGGCGGTGGCGATCTGGGACCGCAATGGCCAATTGGCCTACTTCGGCCCCTACAGCGAAGGCGCTACCTGCACCTCCAGCAACAGTTTTATCGAGCCGATTCTCGACGCCTTGGTCGCCAATCGCCCGGTCAACGCCAGCAACACCCTGGCGGTGGGCTGTTTCTGCGACTGGCAACGCCACTGACCGCCGGCGACATGCACTGAGCCCTGCATGTTTACCGAATAAAATTGTACAAATGACATACCATGTACAACTTATCACCATAGAAAAGCCCTGCGCACCCACGGACGGCTGCCATACTTGATCCGAATATCACGCTACTTTTTAGGTCTTTTGCCATGCCTAGCCGTCTTTCACCCTTAGAGCTGCACTACCGTAAAGCGGACCGCATCATGCTGATGGTGCTGTGGCTGATGTTTCTTTACTCGCTGGGTCTGGCGCTCTGGCACGGTACTTGGGGCCAAGCCTTGCTGGTGGGCGGTGGAACAGCGGCGGTGATGACCGTACTGCAGCAGCTGATTGCCGGGCGCCGTCTGCTGCGCTGCGCGATTGGTGCAGCGTTTATGGTGATGTCCGCACTGCACATCAACCAGGCGGGCGGCATGCTGGAAATGCACTTCGGTATTTTCGTGTTGCTGGCGTTTCTGGTGTATTACCGCGACTGGCTGCCGATCGTGGTGGCGGCTGCAGTGATTGCGGTTCACCACCTGGGCTTCTATGCCCTGCAAACCCAAGGGTTCAGCGTCACGGTGGTGGCGCAAGGCAGCTGGCCGATCATCTTCCTGCATGCGTTCTACGTGGTGCTGGAAAGCGCGATCCTGATTTACCTGGCCCTGCAAACCCATGCCGAAGCCGTGGAGGGGGCCGCCCTGATGCAAACCGCCGAACAACTCACCGAAAATGACGACGCCATTGACCTGAGCTACCGCAGCAATGCTGAAGGCAAGGTCAGCAAGCGCTTTAACCGCTTCCTCGACACACTGGATGAGCTGGTTGGCGAAGTAATCAAAGACACCCAGGGCCTGCAAACGATGGGCGACAACCTGGCGCAAGCCACTGGTCATCTGCGCAGTGGCGCCGATCGCCAGCAGGGTGAAATCGTCTACATGAGCTCAGCCATGCAGCAGATGAGCAGCGCCATTGATGAAGTGGCCGGGCATGCCGATGGGGCTGCCAGTGCCGCGCAAACGGCCAACCAGCAAGCCGCCGAGGGCAGCCGTTCGGTCAATCACGTACGCAGCGAGATCGGCAAGCTGGCCGCTCAGATCGACGTCACCGAAGGTGAAGTGCAGGCGTTGGCCAACCAATCTGAACAGATCGGTAAGGTGCTGGAAGTGATCCGTTCGATTGCCGAACAGACCAACCTGCTGGCCCTCAACGCCGCGATCGAAGCCGCTCGCGCCGGTGATCAGGGCCGTGGCTTTGCTGTGGTCGCCGACGAGGTGCGTAACCTGGCGCAGAAGACCGCCCTGTCCACCGCTGAAATTCAGCAGATCATCAGCCGCTTGCAACAAGGCAGCCGTCAGGCCGCCGAAGCCATGCAGCAGAGCCGCGACAGCGTGCGCAGTTGCGTACAGGACAGCCAGGCCACTGCCGACCTGCTCGGCGCCGTGGCGCAGGACATCAGTTCGATCACTCAGATGAACGAGCTGATTGCCGCCGCCACCCACCAGCAGGCGGCCGTCAGCGCGGAGGTCAGCCAGCACCTGACAAGCGTGCAACAGGTCGCGGAACAAAACCTCAGTGATGCCGAAGCCCTGAGTCACGATGGCCAGCAACTCAGCCACTTGTCTGAGCGATTGAGCGACCTGAGCCGGCGCTTCCGCGTCAGCCGCTAGTGCGGTAAGCCTGCGGGGTCGCGCCCTGCCAGCGCTTGAACGCCCGATAGAACGGTGACAGCTCGGCAAAGCCGCAGGCGCGGGCCACTTCACGGATGGCCAGGCCGCTGTCGAGCAGGGTCTGTGCACGCAAGCGACGCACCTCATCGTGCAGCTGGCGAAAGCTCTGCTGCTGTTCGGTCAACGCCCGCTGCAGCCCGCTGACGCTGTAACCCAGCGCGGTGGCGCAGCGGGGCAGGTCGCACAGCTGCACGCCCAGGTTGACCTCCAGCCAGTAACGCACGCGGTTGAGCAGCTGGTTTTCTTCCAGCTCGGCCAGTTCCACTTCCGCCTGCGCCCAGAGCACCGCAAACAAGCGTGGGTTGGCGCTGCGCGAGGGCCGGCTGAGCCAGGCGCGCGGGAAGATCAACGCATCATGCGCCTGGGCAAAGCGCGGCAGCAGGTCAAACAGCCGCCGGTGCTCACTCAGCCGACGCGGGGCCGGGTGGCGAAACTCCACGCCATCGAGCGCAAAGCCGCCGTCGTTGACGCTGGCGAGCATCTTCTGCAGCAGCAGCGCCAGGCACTCCATCTGCTGGCGCAACGAACCCACGCCACGGTAATTGAGGTCGAAGATCAGCCGCGCCTGCTCGCCCTCCAGCTCCAGCCGCGCGGCAAAACCACCGGAGAGGATGTGCTGAAAGCGCACAAAACTCTCCAATGCCTGGCCCAGGTCGCGGCTGGCCAGCAGCAGGTAACCCACCACATCCATCGGCCGTGGCTGCATGGTTTCGCCCAGGTGCAGACCGATGTCAGGATCACCGCTGATGCCCGCCAGCGCCTGCCAGAAGCGCGGCGCATTGTCGTGATCCTCACGGGCATTGAGCAGCGGCGGCGCCAGTACTACGCCCTGATACGCCTGGCGATAGGTGTCGGTGGGGTCCAGCCCCAACCCCGCCAAGGCTTCGTAGAGCAGGCGGCGCAAAGTTGAAGAATGGGTCAACGCGCTGGCAATGCTGTTGTGCGGATCGTGTGGCATAGCGGCCTCTTGGATTGACCAAAGACTTTCACTCTTGCTGTTTTTGGTCAATGCCTGCACAACCGGCAGTGCGCACAATGGCCAGGCTGATAAAACCTATAACAAGGAAAACCCCATGAAACGCACCCTGACTGCCCTGGCCCTGATCGTCGCGGCCTCTGCCGCCGGCGCTTACTGGTACATCGACAGCAAGCAGCCGCAGCGCGACGGCGAGCTGCAACTGAGTCACCTGCAGGCCGCAGTCACGGTGGATTACGACGAGCGCGGCGTGCCGCATATCCAGGCGCAGAACGAGGCCGATATGTACCGCGCACTGGGCTATGTACATGCTCAGGATCGCCTATTCCAGATGGAAATCCTCCGCCGCCTGGCCCGTGGCGAGCTGGCCGAAGTGCTCGGCAGCAAGCTGGTCGACACCGACCGCCTGTTCCGCACCCTGGGCATACGCGAACACGCCGACCGTTACGCCGCGAAGATGGACATGAACGCCCCGGCCAGCAAAGCGCTGGAGGCTTATCTGGACGGCATCAACCAGTACCAGGCCAGCCATCCGGCGCCGATCGAGTTCGATGTGCTGGGCATCGAAAAGCGCCCGTTCAACGTCGCCGACACCCTCAGCGTCGCCGGCTATATGGCCTACAGCTTCGCTGCGGCCTTCCGCACCGAGCCAGTGCTGACGCACATCCGCGATCAGCTGGGCGCCGATTACCTCAAAGCCTTTGACCTCGATTGGCACCCAGAGGGCGTGGTCGGCCAGCACCTCGCCGCTGGCGACTGGCAGGACCTCAACGCCATCGCCGAACTGAGCCACGCCGCGCTGCTGGATGCCGGCCTGCCGCAGTTCGAGGGCAGCAACGCCTGGGCGATCTCCGGCAGCCGCACCGCCAGCGGCAAACCGCTGCTGGCCGGCGACCCGCATATCCGCTTCGCCGTGCCGTCGGTGTGGTACGAGGCCAACCTGAGTTACCCCGGTTTCAGCCTGTACGGCCATCACCAAGCGCTTAACCCAGTGGCCTCGCTGGGCCACAACCGCGACTTTGCCTGGAGTATCACCATGTTCCAGAACGACGACCTCGACCTGATCGCCGAGAAAACCAACCCGGACAACCCCAACCAGGTCTGGTACCGCGGCCAATGGGTCGATCTGCAAAGCCGCGAAGAGCTGATCAGCGTCAAAGATGCCGAGCCAGTGCGCCTGACCATCCGCCGCTCGCCGCACGGCCCGATCATCAACAGCGCTTTGGGTGAAACCGTCGGCAGCACGCCGATTGCCATGTGGTGGGCGTTCCTCGAGACCGAGAACCCAATCCTCGATGGTTTCTACCAACTCAACCGCGCAGCCAGCCTGGACAAAGCCCGCGCCGCCGTGGAGCACATCGAAGCACCGGGACTGAACGTGGTATGGGCCAATGCCACAGGTGATATCGGCTGGTGGGCGGCGGCGAAACTGCCGCGTCGCCCGGCCGGGGTCAACCCGAGCTTTATCCTCGATGGCAGTAACGGCGAGGCGGACAAAGACGGCTACTACCCGTTCAGCGCCAACCCCCAGGAGGAGAACCCGGAGCGCGGCTATATCCTCTCCGCCAACTACCAGCCCGTGTCACCGACCGGCATGGCGATTCCGGGTTACTACAACCTGGCCGATCGCGGCCAGCGCCTGGACGAACGCCTGCGCGACACCAGCGTGAAGTGGGATGTGCACAACAGCCAGGCGCTGCAACTGGAGCCCGGCACCGGCTACCCGCAACGTCTGCTCGCCCCGCTGGCAGCTGATCTGCGGGCTGCCGCCACTGGCAGCGAAGAGCAGGCGCTGGTCGAGCAGCTGCTCAACTGGGATGGCCAGCATCAGGTCGAGAACACTGCGGCTACGCTGTTCAACCAGCTGGTTTACCAACTGGCACGTGAAGCCATGGCCGACGAGCTGAGCGAAGCCTTCTTCACTAACCTGCTGCAAACCCGCGTGCTCGACAGCGCCCTGCCGCGTCTGGCCGCCGATGCCAGCTCGCCCTGGTGGGACAAGCGCGGCAGCGAAGCCGTGGAAAGCCGCGCCGCCACCGTCAAGGCCGCCTGGCAGGCCAGCCTCGCTCATCTGCGCAGCACCCTCGGTGACGACAGCGCGAAATGGGCCTGGGGCAGCGCACACACCCTCACTCACAGCCACCCGCTGGGCCAGCAAAAACCGCTGGATAAGCTGTTCAACGTCGGCGCGTTTGCCGCACCGGGCGGCCATGAAACACCGAACAACCTCTCGCAACCGGTCGGCCCGGCGCCCTGGTCGGTGGTCTACGGCCCCTCGACCCGTCGCCTGATCGATCTGGCCGATGCCGGCAGCGCCCTGGGCATCAACCCGGTGGGCCAGAGCGGCGTATTGTTCGATCGGCATTACAAGGATCAGGCCGATGCCTATATGCGCGGCGAGTACGTGCCGATGCACCTGGATGCCGAAGCGATCAAAGCCAACAGTCGCAGCCAGCTGATTCTGCGCCCATAAGCCAAGGAGAACGGCGATGAAACGTCTGTTACTGCTTCTGCTGCTCATCCTGCTCGGCCTGGTAGCCGTGGTGGTCGGCCGCACCCTGCTGCTACCGGCTGCCGCATTCAACAGCGCGCCGGTCAGTCTGCCCGAAGGGCTGGATGGTCAACGCGCTGCCGAAAGCCTGGCGGCTGCGATTCGTCTGCCGACCCTGTCGCATCAGGTCGGCGCACCGGCCAGCCAACTGGCCGCCAGCGACGCCGCGTTCGCCAAGCTGCGCGAATGGATGGCACTGCGCTACCCACAGGTCACCGCCAACACTGAGCCGCTCGCCACTGGCAGCCCGAGCATCCTGCTGCGCTGGCCGGGCAAGGACGCGCAATTACCCGCTGCCCTGCTGATGGCGCACCAGGACGTGGTGCCCGTCGCACCGGGCACCGAAGCGCTGTGGACTCATCCGCCATTCTCCGGGGCGATTGCCGAGGGTTTTGTCTGGGGCCGTGGCGCCATCGACAGCAAAGGCTCGATGGTGGCGATTCTCGAAGCGGTGGAAACCCTGATCGCCCAGGGCTTCCAGCCACAACGCGATGTGCTACTGGCCTTCGGTCACGATGAAGAAATCGGCGGCCACCAGGGCAACCGACGCATCGCCGCGCAGTTGCAGGAACAGGGCAAACGCCTGGCCTGGGTCAGCGATGAAGGCGGCTTTGTGGTGCGCGGACAGATCCCCGGCGTCAGCCAGGACGTAGCTGTGGTCGGCATTGCGGAAAAGGGCTACGTCAGCCTGACCCTGCAAGCCAACGCCCAGGGTGGTCATTCCTCACAGCCGCCCGCCTTTGATGAAACCGCCATCGGCCGTCTCAGCCAGGCCCTGCAACGGGTGGGCGATGCGCCCTTCCAACGCGGCTTCGACGGCCCCACTGGCGACCTGCTGGCCAGCTTCACCCCAGCGCAATCCTTCGGCTACCGGCTGATCTTCGCCAACCTCTGGCTGTTCGGCCCGCTGGTGGAACAGCAACTGGCCGCATCGCCAGCCGGTGCAGCGCAACTGCAAACCTCACTATCGCCGACCCTGCTGCGCGCCGGGATCAAGGAAAACGTACTGCCGCCCAGCGCCCGCGCCACCCTCAACCTGCGCATCCACCCGCGCGACAGCATCGCCAGCGTGGCCGAACATGTTCGCAGCGCCGTGGCGGATGAACAGATTCAAGTCAAAGTCATGCCCGGCGGGCGCGAGCCATCGGCGGTATCCGATGTCAGGGGCGAGGCCTATCAGCAGTTCGCCGATGTGATCCGCCAGAGCTTCAGCAATACCCTGGTCAGCCCCAACCTCACCGTCGGCGGCACTGATTCGCGCTATTACGAGCCGCTGACCGACAACGTCTTCCGCTTCAGCCCACTGCTGATGGAGCGCGACGACCTGCCGCGTATGCACGGCACCAACGAGCGCGTAGCGATCGATACGTTGGCCAATGCCAGCGGCTTCTACTACCGCCTGCTGCAAAGCCTGAACACCTCGGCCAACTAGACCGAGACCACACAAGGGGCGCAATGCCCCTTGCCCGCACGGTAGGGTGGACAATGCGAAGCGAGTCCACCTTATGCTCACTTGAGCCCCCCAATGCATACAGGCAGACTGCCAGCAGGACACTGCCACCCCACGGGCACGATATGGACGTTGTAAAAAGCCTCAAGTCAGGCAAGAACGGCAGCAAACGCTTTGTCGAAGGCAACGACGCCGAACAACAGATCAGCTACACCACCGTCGAACTGATCGTCGAACGCAAACACAAACCACCCAAAATCCGCACCTAACCGCTCAAATAACCAACGGCGCTGATATTCGCGCGCGTCGGCTATGACGAGAAAGAAATGCAGCAGGCGTAAAACCAGGCCGGTAGTAAGTTGCAGCCTGAACAGAAAGCCTGGTTGCTGAGTTGCAAAGCAGCAGTCGAGCTTGGGCTGAAAGAACGGATCATCAATCGCTGATGGTCAGATACGGATACAAGATGGCAAGATTTGGATACTTATTGCCAGCAATGGCAACAGTGTGCAGATATGGATATGTCGTCTAATTATATTTATATCTCACATGAACATGACTGAGTCCGAACGTTTAATCTAGGAAATACTCTCTGACAGAGCCATTCCTCACAATAAAATTCCCGATTCAACTACCAGAACACCGGACTACGAGGTAGTACTTGGTGGCACAAATAGCTACTGGGAAGTCAAGGAGCTTGCAGAAAACCCCACCGAAAAGCAGATTTTAGATAACGTCGACTCTGGAATTATCGAAATTTACAGCATAGATTCTAAGCGGATATCTGAAAGCATTAAATCCGCATCCGGTCAACTCAGGGTTCATGGCAATGCGGGCAATATATGTATTGTGGTTTTATTTGACGCTCGCAATTTCGCAACAAAAGACTTTCTTTTTGAAATGTACTTGAGAAGCTCAATGCTTGGCAGTGCTGAATACATGCAAATGCAGGACGGACATTTCAAGGAAATCAAGAGAAATGGTGGGCTATTAACCAATAGGATGAGATATATAAGCGCGATAGCAGTAATGTATAAGGAAGCTAAAGAATTGGTTTTCTATCACAATCCAAATGCTGAAAATAAAATTGAGCATGAAGATTTTTACAAAAAATTCACCAACCATTTCCATGCCGTTCAAACAAAATTAGGTCTGGAGTGGATAAAGATATAACAAGGCGCTCAGATCGTTCGCCTCGCTCACTGGGACGGGCTAAAGCCCGCCCCTTAGCTTAATCGTTAGGAAAAAACTACTTCATACTTTGACAAGGGGAAAGCATGCATTGGTACTTTACAACCTTAAGCTATTGCTTGTTTGCACTCGCCATATATTTATTATTTTATAGATTATACATTTTATTTACAGGCAACAGAGTTTCTGGTGTAGTTACTAACTTCATCATTAGAAACAGAACCCTTACTGACACAGCCAAGTCAACCCTCATAGAGATTTCTTACAAGAATTCAAGTGGGGTTGACTGCAAGTTTGAAGCTGATAATGGGCTATTAATTTACATCTATGAAATAGGCGACTCAGTGAGTCTGTCAGAGAGAAATGGAAAAATAATCGTTAATTCATTATTCAACATTCTCACTGCGCCAATTTTTTTATTTACAATGAGCTGTGTGATTTTTAATTTTCTTGCCTAATGAAGCAAATAAATGCGACGCGTAGAAAATTGCGGATATTAATCGGTTAAAACTGTATATCTCTCATCAAAGGCATTCGGCGTATTTGAAATCGTGGGCGGGGCAAGAAGTCTTGGCTCCGCAATGTGCTATACGCCAACAGTGATATCGCGCCGGCGCTGAGGCACTCCAAAATCGCCGAGCAGAAAAAGCACATAAATCAGCACAACATCATGAAAATCCATTTAAAGCAAAAGCACTGTTGGCTATCGCGGCACAACCACTTGTAACGCCCGGATCAAGTCCGCGCCTAACAAGTGGTTCAAATCACTCACTTCGCTCGCTGGGACGGGCTAAAGCTCGTCCCCTTAACCAAACGTACAGCGCGTACGCTTGACCGATCAGCAGTACAGGCTGCAGCCACCACCACTTCCCGCAGAAAACCCGGATAATGGCCGCCATTCGTTTAGCCCGTATTCTGGTAATCCCGCATGGAAATCAAGGTCAAGTTTCTCGACAACCTCCGACTTGAAGCCAAGTTCGATGACTTCACGGTGGTGGCTGACCAGCCCATCCGCTACAAGGGCGATGGCTCGGCGCCGGGGCCGTTTGATTACTTCCTGGCCTCCTCGGCGCTGTGTGCGGCGTACTTTGTGAAGCTGTATTGCGACACGCGCAATATCCCCACCGACAACATCCGCCTGTCGCAGAACAATATCGTTGACCCGGAAAACCGCTACCAGCAGATCTTCAAGATTCAGGTCGAGCTGCCGGCGGATATCTCCGAGAAGGACCGCCTGGGCATTCTGCGTTCCATCGACCGTTGTACGGTGAAGAAGGTGGTGCAGGCCGGGCCAGAATTCGTGATCGAGGAGGTGGACAACCTCGATGCTGATGCCCAGGCATTGTTGATCCCGGCGCTGACGGCCGGCGAAGGTACGCGCATCCTCGGCAAGGACCTGCCGCTGGAAGAAACCATCGCCAATATGTCGGGCATCATGGCCAAGCTCGGCATGAAGATTGAGATCGCCTCGTGGCGCAATATCGTGCCCAACGTGTGGTCGCTGCATATCCGCGATGCGCATTCGCCGATGTGTTTTACCAACGGCAAGGGCGCGACCAAGGAAGGCGCGCTGGCGTCGGCACTGGGCGAGTTTATCGAGCGGCTGAACTGCAACTTCTTCTACAACGATCAGTTCTGGGGTGAAGAAATCGCCAATGCGGCGTTCGTGCATTACCCGGACGAGCGCTGGTTCAAACCGGGGCCCAAGGATGCGTTGCCAGCGGAGATTCTCGACGATTACTGCCTGGCGATTTACAACCCGGACGACGAGCTGCGCGGCTCGCACCTGTACGACACCAACTCGGGCAATACGCTGCGCGGCATCTGCTCGCTGCCGTTTGTACGTCAGTCCGATGGCGAGGTGGTGTACTTCCCGTCCAACCTGATCGAGAACCTGTTCCTGAGCAACGGCATGAGCGCCGGCAACACCCTGGCCGAGGCGCAGGTGCAGTGCCTGTCGGAGATTTTCGAGCGTGCGGTTAAACGCGAAATTCTCGAAGGTGAGCTGTGCCTGCCTGACGTGCCAGCTGAGGTGTTGGCCAAGTATCCGGCCATCCTCGCCGGTATTCAGGGCCTCGAAGCTCAGGGCTTCCCGGTATTGGTGAAGGACGCTTCCCTGGGCGGCGAATTCCCGGTGATGTGTGTGACCCTGATGAACCCGCGCACTGGCGGCGTATTCGCCTCGTTCGGCGCGCACCCAAGCTTTGAAGTGGCGCTGGAGCGCAGCCTCACCGAACTGCTGCAAGGGCGCAGTTTCGAGGGTTTGAATGATCTGCCGCCGCCGACCTTTGAAAGCCAGGCGCTGATGGAGCCGAACAACTTCGTCGAGCATTTCATCGACTCCAGCGGCGTGGTGTCGTGGCGCTTCTTCAGCGCTAAAGCCGATTACGAATTCGTCGAGTGGGACTTCTCCAGCGAAGGCGAACAGGCCAACGCCGAGGAAGCCGCGACCCTGTTCGGTATTCTCGAGGCCATGGGTAAAGAAGCCTATATGGCGGTGTACGAGCACCTGGGAGCCACGGCCTGCCGCATCCTGGTGCCGGGCTATTCGGAGATCTACCCGGTTGAGGACCTGATCTGGGACAACACCAACAAGGCGCTGCTGTTCCGCGCGGACATCCTCAACCTGCACAGCCTGAATGATCGCGGCCTGAAATCCCTGCTGCGCAATCTGGAAAACAGCGATGTGGATGATTACACCGATATCACCACGCTGATCGGCGTCGAGTTCGACGACAACACGGTGTGGGGCCAGCTGACCATTCTTGAGCTGAAACTGCTGATCCACCTGGCGCTGAAGAAGTACGACGACGCCAAGGAACTGACCGAGGCCTTCCTGCAGTACAACGACAACACCGTCGAGCGCGGCCTGTTCTATCAGGCGCTGAATGCCGCTTTGGAAGTACAGATGGACAGCGAGCTGGAGATGAGCGACTTCGAGCCTAACTTCCGCCGCATGTTTGGCAATGAGCGCATCGACGCGGTACTGGGCTCACTGGACGGCAGCGTGCGCTTCCATGGGCTGACGCCAACCAACATGCAGCTGGAAGGGCTGGAGCGCCATCTGCGCTTGATTGAGAGCTACAAGAAGCTGCATGCCGCGCGGGCCCAGACAGTGCTGGGCTAACAGCTTGAACAACCGTAAGGTGGGGCAGCTCGTGGGGCTGCCCGACGTGCTCAGACGGATTGAGGTGCAAGATGCTGCAATCAGCAGATGAGGTGTCACGGGTGATCGAGATGGCCTGGGAAGATCGCACCCCATTTGAGGCCATTGAGGTGCAGTTTGGCCTGCCCGAAGCGCAGGTGATCGCCTTGATGCGGCGCCACCTCAAACCGAGCAGCTTCAAGCTGTGGCGTGAACGGGTCAGTGGTCGGCAGACCAAGCACCTGCAGCTGCGTGACCCGCAGGTGTCACGGGCGTATTGCTCAAGCCAATACAAGCCGCGTTAACGCGTAACCAGGCGCCTTAAGGGGCTGCGGCCAGCATGGCCTGGTTACGCCCGGCGTGCTTGGCCTTGTAGAGCAGGCGATCAACCTGCTCGAGGAAGGCCTGAGGCGTGTCGAGCGGGCCCGGTGTCAGGGTGCCTACCCCGAGGCTCAGGGTCAGCCATGCACTGACGCGCGAATGCGCGTGGTGAATCTGTTGCTCATGAATCAGCTGGCGGCAGCGCTCGGCAACCTGGGCAGCCGCCTGGGCATCGGTTTCCGGCAGCAGCAGAACAAATTCCTCACCGCCATAGCGGGCCATCAGGTCACGCGGGCGCACGGCGGCGGCGCTCAAGGCCCGAGCAACGCCTTTCAGGCAATCATCGCCCTGGATATGCCCGTAGTGATCGTTGTATTCCTTGAAGTAGTCGATATCCAGCAGGATCAGTGACAGCGGCTGGCCGGTGCGCTGGGCGTTGCTCCACTCCACCTGTAAGCGGCTGTCGAACATGCGTCGGTTGGCCACGCCGGTGAGGCCGTCGAGGTATGACAGCTCTTCCAACTGTTGCTGCAATTGCTGCAGCTGCTGTTCGGTCTGCTTGCGCTCGCTGATGTCGAACATAAAGCCAATCAGCGACTCCACCTCGCCCGCTTCATTACGCAGCACGTGCACCACATCGCGAATCCACACATAACCGCCATCGCGGGTCAGGGCGCGGTAGTCGGCCTCATGGTCAGTGCCCGCCTGGGACTGCGACACACAGAAGGCCACAACGCTGTCGCGGTCTTCGGGATGCATACGCTCTGCCCAGTCGTTGGCGCTGACCCAGCTGGCCTGCGGCCAACCGAGCAGGGTTTCGATCTGCGGGCCGATGTAGGCGAAGGTCATGCTCGACCAGTCGATCTTCCAGGGGATGGCCTTGGTCGACTCCAACAGGGTCTTGTACACCGCGCTTTCGGTGCTGTTCGAGTCGGTCATGGCAGGCAATCCGGACGGCTGATGGCTGAGGTTGTAACCAAGATCAGCGGGCGGTGCAACACTGGCCGGGCTGACTGTGTTGGCGCTGATGGAAAATTGACCCACCCTGCCGATTGAAATTTGACCCAGGGCGGATTGCTGATTTTGTTACCAGCAACTGTGGATAAGTCTACCAGCGCAGCTGCTGTTGCCCCCACTCCTTCG